>JAIMAD010000293.1 GCA_023512145.1 Bacillus sp. (in: firmicutes)
ATTTAAACACGATTACTAAAAGTCCCATTTTTTAAACTGCATTTGGAATATAGTTGACAAGTAACAAGCCTTACATGATTATTTTAGATAGAAAACATACAATCGTCATCGTTTAATCAAACCAAAAAAAACGATATCATTTAGGCATATTGTACAATGAGATATGTTTGTATCCTGTCAAAGGAGGGAAAAGTTATGTTAAAAGAGGAAGATGCCTTATTAAAGGTAAAAGACCTTCTGGATATTAAGGCCATTGACGGCCTTAAATTGGTAGCTGGAGAAAAAGGACTTAATAACAAAATATCAATTGTAAATATTATAGAAAATCCCGATGCGTTCGACTGGCTCTCACCAAATGAACTACTTTTATCGACTGGTTATATTTTTAAGGATAATGAAGAATTGCAAAATAGAATTATCAAGGAGATTTCTGAAATTAACTGTGCAGGACTTGTCGTTAAGATGAAACGATACTTTGATAAACTCCCTCAGAATATGATTGACCAAGCAAATGAGTTAGGTTTACCTTTGTTAGAGTTACCCTTTGAATACACTCTATCAAAAGTAATATCGATTATTAACGAAAAAGCATCTGGAAGATACGATTTATTAAATAGAAAAACATTAGATATGCATAATTTATTTTTCAGAATTACCCTTGAAGGTGGAGGGATCGAAAAAATTTCTTCGATGTTATCAGAAACCATTAATAATCCAATTATTTTTGTAGACAGGAATTGGAAATTGCTACACTTCACTGAACACAAGGATAACCCGGTCCCACTTACAAACTGCCTTGATTTAGTGAAAGATAGGCCTGTCTTTAAAAAAAGTTTCATTGATTCAGTCACTAAGGATATTAGTGAAATGAAAAAGTCGATTAAACGAATTTATAATTTAGAGGGCATGGAAATAAAATGCCGTATCTTGCCTGTTGCCGTGTCGAGTTATATTTATGGATATATAGTCGTATGGGAAACAGTTCGCGAGTTGACGGAATTTGACTATATTATTTTAGAACAAGCTTCAACTATTCTGGCACTTGAAAGGATAAAAGCGAAGGAAATTGAAGAAGTTAAATTGAAAATAAGACAGGACTTCTTCGACGATTTACTAACAGGAAAAATAACATCCAGTGACACGATTCAAACCCTTTGCGACTTGCATGGTTTAAATGCGAACTATATGTATCATTGTATAGTTATTAATATCGAATCTGATGAAGTCGGTCATTATGCGGACATGGTAGTTAAAAAAGTAGAATTGGAAAATAAGGCCCGAAAATGTGTAAAAATGGTTTATGATTATTCGCATTTGGCAAATGGAGATTTAACTTGTTTCTATCGAAATAATCGAATCATCCTATTAATTGGACAAAATGAGCAGCGGTTGCCTATTTCAACAAATAGTGCGAAACAATTAGCAAATAATATTTACGAAGTCCTTAATAAACAGGTTAATAATACTACCTTTTTAATTGGGATTGGCAGACAGTACAGCCCTATTAGTTCTATTCACAAAAGTTTTTCAGAAGCACATGAAGCAATCAGGCTGAAGCAAAAGTTTGATCATAATGGGGGAGTATCACATTTTGAAGACCATGCTGTCTATCACTTTCTGGACTCTAATATTAAAGACTTAGAGTTGGAAGACTTTTTCATTAAGCATCTTGGAAAAGTATACGAACACGACCAAATACAGGGGACAAGTTATATTAGTACCTTAGAGAATTACTTTATTAATAATCATAATATCAGTGAAACAGCAAAAGCGATGTACTTACACAGGAACACACTTATATATAGAATTGAAAAGATCAAGGAGATCCTAAACTGCGAGTTGAAAAACTCAGAGGAATTACTGCAAATACAATTAGCATTAAAAATATTTAGGTTGTTAAATAAGCGCCTTCCATCAGATTCTTAATTATTCAATGAAAACAATCGTTGAACCTAGAACCAAAAATGATACGAATCCTTTATTTACTTACTTGATTGGTCGTGAATGATAACTATGAAGAAGACCGTTATTTATAAAAATGATGATCGTTTTACAATAAAGGCTGATTTTTATGAGACCCACATCGAAAACGCACCTGTAGTTGTTTATATTCATGGGGGGGGCCTTCTTTGGGGGACAAGAGAAGAAATCTCAGAAGAAATGGTACAGCTCTATACTACCAATGGATTTTCAGTGTATTCTATCGACTATCGTCTGGCTCCTGAAACAAAACTCCCAGACATCCTTGAGGATGTTCAGGATGCGCTAACATGGATAGAAACTGAAGGACCAAAACAATTTTCCATTGATCCACAAAGGATAGCAGTAGTTGGAAGTTCTGCAGGTGGTTTTCTTGCTCTTTGTACAGGAACATTTATCAAAAAGCCGAAAGCAATTATCTCCTTTTATGGGTATGGGGATATAAGCGCCAAATGGGCAACAAATCCCAATAAGTTCTATAATGAAAAATACCCTATATCTCGAGAAATGGCTAAAAAGCTTGTATCTGATCAGATTATCACAGAAGGAACGGTTGATGATCGTTTTCTTCTCTATTTATATGCTAGGCAAACAGGTGAATGGATTCAACAGATAACTGGTATGAATCCATTAATTAATAAAGATGAGCTCTTTAAGTTTTGTCCTATTCATTATATTACTAAAGATTATCCACCCACCTTATTTTTACATGGAACAAAAGATGTAGATGTCCCATACGAACAATCCGTTTTTATGCGAGGAGCTTTACTAAAAGAAGGTATCAAAACAAAGTTGATTACGATTCCAAATGGAGAACACGTATTTGACAAAGACTTTTTTAACCCTATCGTTCAAAATGCCCTAAAACAGGTGATTGAATTTCTTCAAATTCATTTATCCGTTTAATGGCTAACAAAAAGAGTGGATTCCAATTGGTGAATATGCACAAAAATTGATTTTTTAGTTTCTTCATGGGAGTGAAAAAAATGTTGACAGTAAAAGACTTACTCCACATAAAATCCATTGAAGGAATTAGGTTAGTTGCTGGAGAAAAAGGGATAAACAACATTGTTTCGGTTGTTAATATAATGGATAACCCTGATACATTCGACTGGCTATCATCTAATGAACTTCTTTTATCAACTGGTTATATCTTCAAAGATAATGTAGAACTCCAAAATAATATTATTAAAGAGCTTTCCGAAATTAATTGTTCAGGCCTGATAATTAAGGTAAAACGTTACTTTGATCAAATACCTGAAAACATGATTAATCTTGCCAATCAATATGGTTTACCTCTTCTAGAATTGCCGTATGGTTATTCCTTATCAAAAGTAATTTCTACCATAAATGAAAAAGTATCTGGAAGATATGACTTATTAAATAGAAGATCTTTAGATATTCATAATAAACTGTTTAGTATATCGCTTGAAGGTGGCAGTATTGAAAAGATATCCTCTGAGTTAGCTAACACGATAAATAATCCAGTAATTATTTTAGACAGAGACTTGAATTTACTAAATTATGTAGATCTCGAAGATAATAATATACCACTAAAATCTTATCTTTCTCTTTTGAAAAATAGGCCTGTCTTTACAAAAGATTTTACCGACATGTTTCCAGAAAATATTAGCCAAATCAAAAAATCGATAAAACGCTTATACAAGACAAATGATATAGAAATAACATGCCGCATCCTCCCAGTTGCTGTCTCCAATTATATTTATGGATATATCGTGGTCTGGCAAACAATCCGTGAGCTTACAACATTTGATAATATTGTCATAGAACAAGCATCTACTATAATCGCACTTGATAGGATAAAAGCACGGGAAATAGAGGAAGTAAAAGTAAGAATTAGGCAGGAGTTTTTTGATGATTTACTAACGGGAAACATAACATCAAGTCACTCACTACAAACACTATGTGATATCCATGGATTAAAGTCAGACTATAAGTATTACTGTATTGTTATCGATATAGAACCTATTGAAGTTAACAATAACGATAATCTCATTAACAGGAAATATATGATAGAAAACAAGGCAAAAAAATGTGTGAATTTCGTTTACGATTTTTCTAATCAACTAAATGGAGAAATCATTTGTTTTTATCGAAACAATCGAATCATAATCCTAATAGGCAAAAATGAATATAACCCTACACTCACCATCAATGAAGCAAAGACGTTTTCGAATGAATTTTATAAGGTCCTTAATAATGAGCTACTCGAGACTACTTTTTTAATTGGAATAGGCAGACAGTACAATGCGATTTCCACTCTCCACAAGAGTTTTTCAGAAGCTAATGAAGCGATTAGGCTTATGAAGCAGTTCGATAAAAACACAGGTGTATCTCATTTTGAAGATTACTATGTCTACCACTTTTTAGGTTCAAACATTAAAACTGTGGAATTAGAAGACTTCTTCATGAAATGCCTAGGGAAAATCTATGATCATGATCATTTGCAAGGGACAAGCTATATACATACTTTAGAAAGCTACTTTAACAATAATCACAATTTGAGTGAAACTTCAAAAGCTATGTTTATCCATAGGAATACCCTCATTTATCGAATTGAAAAAATCAAGGAAATTTTAAACACCGATATGAAAAACTCAGAAGAAGTGTTACAGATACAGTTGGCTTTAAAAATCTATCGACTTTTAAATAAAGGTTCACATGGAGGGTCTTAATTATTTGTTATTGATTAACCCCATACTCATATGAGTATGGGGTTAATCAATCCTGAAAATAATTAGAGTTTAGCTACGGAGCCATGCGGCAATATTGCATGTACACCTTTTACGGAATTTACAATTTGAGTAATTCTTAAATCTACAGCTACACTTGCCAAAGCCGTAGCTTTAAGTTTATCAACATGATATAAATCCTGAATTAATTGCAGCATTTCTTTAAGTGCAATAATTGTTGCTTCGTTTAAATCCTCATGAAAGCCAAACGTAATCCAGCCAGAGGGTGTATTGGCCATAGGCATATTAATATGCATGTCTTCCCTTAATATAAATGTAAGGTCTACCAGGTCCATTGGGCATTCAATCGCTGTCCCTGATACTTCACCATCCCCTTGTGCAGCATGGCCATCACCTAATGAAAATAATCCCTCATCAACAGCTATAGGTAAGTATATACTACTGCCCTTCGTCAGTTCCTTACAATCTATATTTCCTCCACAATACCTTGGCGGCAGCGTTGAATGAATTCCGGGCTCACTCGGGGCAGTGCTCATAATCCCCATAAAAGGCCTGAGTTTAACAGAAAATGATTTATTATTGGTATAGCAGGTACCCCTATTTTTTTCAAGATCTAACAGCCAATCTAGACTTAATTCAGCTTGCTCTGATATATCTAATTGAAGATTCTGCCAGTTTTTTTTGCCACCTGCACCATTCCAACCATACCATCCTGGAACAATATCATTAATTTTTATCTCTAAAGCCATACCTGGACTAGCATTCTTTATGGCTATTGGCCCTATTATTGGGTGTCCCCAAAAAGGTTCTTTTTCCCTTGATTCATATATGACCCGTTTCCCATCCTTTGATGTGTACCCCCAATCAATATCTGCCGTTTTAAACTGTATCGAATCACCGGAATGAATTGTAAGAATCGGTTGGTAATCCTTACTAAATGAGCCATGAAGGTTTTGACTATTAACTTCAATAATATGCTTCGTACACATTCGTTTTGTCTCCTTAATTATTGAGAACTATGACCTAAAAATAAAAAAGACCTATAATCATTGTACATTATGACTAACAAATAACGATAATTATTAGTTTTATTATACGATGACGATTAAATGAATCCCTTCTAAAATAATCATGTAGGATCCTATGAAAACGATTTAGTAAGAAATGCATTACAAAGTAAGGAGGCAGACCAATTACCGTTGCACTTATAGACCTAGCTATAATGAAGGATAACATGAATAATGATGGGAAAAGAAATCTTCACCACATTTACCATGAAGTGTTGCACATGTCACTAGTAT
>JAIMAD010000294.1 GCA_023512145.1 Bacillus sp. (in: firmicutes)
CGGTTATCCTGGACTGAAATATGACCGACAATCTGCACGTTAGAGGCTGCGGAAGAATTTTGATGGGCCTTTATTTCTACACCACCAAAGCACCTGGCGGAAGAAGTATGGACAAGCAATACATTTCTGGAGCCGTCATCGACTTCAATACCATTGGAATTTGAACTCCCAGAATGGTGAGCCCGGCCACTTGGGTCACACATATGACAACGGGAGATAAAGATATAATCACTATGGTGGGTCGTAATTCCGTCATCGCCGAAGCCATAACCAGTTAAGTTATCGAGCCATACATACTTACTGCCACCACGTGCCCGATAATTGTCACCAGCATAATTGTATTGTGTTGATGAAATATCAAAACAATGGAGGCCTGGATTAATTCCTTCCACATCTTTCACCCACCCATAGGTAACAAATGCATACGTCAGACAGCTCGAATGATTGCCCCAGGTACTTGTTTTTGTCACGTCACCAAGCCTGTCAACATTCCAATCCAAACTCAATCCCTGTACTAACAGATGGTGGTTGCCTCGCCAATGGTTAGCGTTTGTGATGAGTACTGTTCCTTTTGCGGCCTGGTCATGGAGCTTAATTGTTGTTTTTCCTTTCCCCGAGCCAACGAGCCAGGTCCAAGACGGTAACCGAATCCCTTTTGTTATAAAAATACCTGGAGGGACGATTACTTTTACCCGTCCATTGCCAATTGCTCGTTTAAAAGCAGCGCTGCAGTCCGTTTTTCCGTCAGGAACGGCGCCATAATCAATTATATTCACTTCGCTTGTAATCATTTTCTTTAAGTGCTGGCATTCTTCATCGAGCTTTTCCTTCCAATCAGGGCATACTTTCCCTTGAGCGTCGACAGAAATCTGTGTTGGTTCCAATATATTAGAATGTTTAGCGAAAAGACGAAATATCCACTCTTTAATTTTTTCAAAAAAAGAAATCGAGCGGGAATGATTTATTTCAAGTAGAGGTGTAATTTGCTTCATGCGACATTGCTCAAAAAGATGTTCCGTTTCATGGAGTGCCTTTTTTAGATCAAGTTGATTTTCATTCATTTGAGCGATCAGCTGTTCATTTTTTCGCGGATCATGGTTTTTATCCAAAGTAAGCATTCAGTTTCACTCCTATATAGCTGATAAGTAGCATATTCTTTGTTCATTAAAGGGGAAAATCCAGTTTGAGTCGAATAAGGATTAGTTCATACTAAAAGTGAGCGTATCATCTATGCTCGATAACCACAAATTAAGAGATGAGGTTGGGAAAATGAAGAACACGATTGACATGTTTGTTATTGCGGCAAGAGACGGAAAACTTGCAAAAAACTTTTATGAGAGTTTATTTAATTGGAAAATTACTGATGTTGGCCCATTGCTGCAAATATCTGACGCAGGACTAAACGGTCACATTCTTAAATGGCCACATAAACAGCATCCGACCTATGTCAGCATTTATATGAATGTCGAAAACATCCAGGAATGTTTACTAAAGGTAGAGGAAATGGGTGGGACAGTTATCCTACCAGAAATGTCGGTCCCGACAGGAGGATCAATTGCCCAATTCGTCGATCCGGACGGGATTATTCTTGGGATTTTTGATGGTAAAAAGCATAAAGACAGTCAAAAAAAAGAGAATATCGCAATAAATCACATTTGTTTTTTCGCAATTCCAGCAAGGGAAGGACACAGTTCACAAAAGTTTTATGAGGCAGTTTTCAATTGGAAAATTACTGATGAGGGGCCAGTTATGAGTATTTCTGAAGAAGATGCGGGCTTAAATGGTCACCTTTTCAATTGGGCAAATGAAGAACCCCAATACTTGACCCTTTATATGAAAGTTGAAAATCTATCAGCTTATTTGGAAAAAGTAAATCATCTGGGTGGGAAGGTGATTATACCTGAAACGTCCATCCCTGATGGCGGTGCTTTTGCTCAATTTCTTGATCTTGATGGAAATACGATTGGTATTTATACTAGCTGATATTACATACTATCAAAGCAGCTATTTTTTTGGAAAAAGATACGCGTTATTAATCATATGGTCAAAGGATCAAGGAATCTTGTTCCTTTTTGTCATGATTAAAAGTGGTTTACTTCCTTTTAGGTAGGGTTAAAATTGAGAATATTTTGTGAACAAAACACGTATTAAGTAGGGAATTTGGGACTTTGGGTTTACGATAAACGTGGACTTGTTAAATGGAATACTTTTCAATTTTTGAAAGGCGGAAATCGATGATGAAGAACCAGAAATCAATTAATTTACTTGTATTATTCATTGCCATATTATCAATTGTTGGCACGGTCTATGCAATCGCCTCAAATCAAGGACCGGGTGAGTACGAATATAAATCGGTTTTTGGAGAAACCGTTTCTCTTTACGGAGAAGGCTTGTACAAACATGATTCCATATCGATGGCATCACAAGCAATCGCCCAGGATTATGTGACATTATTTTTAGGTATTCCCTTGCTCCTATTTTCACTTTTTTTGTCTCGAAAAGGTCTTTTAAAAGGGAAATTGCTTCTGACAGGAACGTTGGGATATTTTTTATATACCTATGCATCCTATTCATTTCTCTCTATGTACAACTCCATGTTTCTCGCTTATGTATTGCTAATGTCAGCAAGCTTTTTTGCGTTTACACTCTCCATGATGTCGTTTGATATTCCAAAGTTACCACAATATTTTAATGAAAAACTGCCTGTTAAATTCATCGGGGGCTTTTTTCTATTTGTTTCGTTTGTGTTTGCCATGATGTGGCTGGGCAAGATTGTACCATCGCTCTTTAACGATACAGCCCCAGATGGTCTCGAACAGTACACGACCCTTGTAATTCAGGCTTTGGACCTGGGATTTGTTATCCCTGTTAGTATCATTGCCGGTATCTTGCTTATTAAACGTAAACCGTTTGGCTATCTTCTCGCGGCCGTAATTACCCTTAAAGATGTTACCTTGTTAACTGCTCTTTCGGCGATGATTTTCTTACAAATTATAGCAGGAGTAGAAATTAGTATGGCAGTTGTTGCAATCCTTCTATTATTTAATATCATTGTCATTTATATCATGTTTCTAATCTTGAAAAACGTAAAAGAGGGGTCAGTCACCGTCAATTAAAAACACATGAAAGCCCTTCCAATTAATTGCAGGAAGGGCTAACTTATCTCTCATAGGTGATTTCAGTTTTTACAAATTAAAACTCTAAATTAGCAGGCCGCTCACCAATAATGCAAGTGGAAAAAGGCTGACGAATAGAACACGTACTGAACTGACTCGACCATATAAAACGACTGTTCCCATTTTCTGATCCCATGTGGACTTGCCATTCTTTTTTAGATCAATAAAAGAAAAATAAAAGCATATAAGATTAATAAATGGAATGCCGAACCCCATCCCAGCCGTAGTTACAAAAACACTTCGCTTAAGGGCAGTTAAAAAACTGAGTAGTTCTCCATTTTTTGTTCTGAGCCGGGCATTCAAGATGGATTTTCCTAAGGTGTTTCCAAATATCGAGAGGATAGCAGACTCTACTAATATGTAGAGGACTAGACTCAAGATAAAAATAAAGGTGGCTGATGATTCTACTACAAATTTTGGAGAGAAGATGGATACAAGTGCGATGAGAAAGAATGAAAATAGCGAAAGATCAAAAAATCGAGCTAAATATCGTATCCATGGTCTCCCATTTGGATAGGTATCCTTTTTTGCTTCCTCCCATTTACGTTCAGTATTTATTGGAATTTCCTCCACCAATGAGGATTTAAAGATAATGTTGGGAAAAAGGTTCAGACTTTTTGCCATTTGCCAACAATTCATCTCTTTCTTCCAAATAAATGTTTCCTCTGAAAGTATTCCTTGTTCAACTAATTTTTCCAGTTCAAACAATCCAACAGGCCCTAGTTGTTGATGATCCCGTATATAAAACCAGGCATTTCCACCAGTAGGTTCCAATTGATCGCCTCCAGTCAGGTAAATTATACCATTGTGGGATAATGATTTTTTTTTCAGTGCCGACTAATTTTGACGATTTTACGACAATTTAGTAGCTGGGCATAATTTTTCATTAAAAGATAGAAACTAAGTGATGTTCGGAGGTGGTATTGATGGAACAAACTAATTTCGAAAAAGTCTTTGAAGAATATAAGCAGCAAAGTGGACAGGAGACGCAAATGGAAGCTCGTCAAGGCAATAGTTCCGGTAAAGAAGAGTTTGTAGCAGTAAGGAAAAATGCTGATGGAGACATTATCGCATTTAAGACGAGTTCTGGACGAGAGTTGGATTATATTACAGCCTTAGATGAAGCGAAGTCTGGAATGCTCGCCCATGTTGATGTCTTCCATAAATATGGAAGAGATATTATCCGGAGCGAACCGGACGGAATCAAAGAAAACAATCTTAATCAATTACCTGAATTTTAATTTAAAAAAACTGAGTGATAAATACAAGTCGCTCAGTTTTTACATATATTTAGATTATAACAAATGGAGGGACCCACAGAAATGGGCCGTATAAATAGTGAGAAATAAGCACATACTCCACAATTAAGATTTTTTCAATTCTTTTTGAAATAGTACCCTCCTTAAATCCTATTTAGTACGAAACACAAGGATATGATGGGGTGAATCACGGTTTTGCAAAGTGATAAATTTTTCTTTTTAATTAAATATTGCTATAATTAGGTTATAGAATTTATGTTTCAATTATATATAAGTATCCGCACTAAAAAGGAGTGTATAAATGCATTGGTATGAAAAGTTGAATCAATACTTTCCGGTTGAAGAAATGAAATCAAGAGAGCATATGGAAACCTTACTGAAAGAGCGTTCAGACATCTATCATAAAGATGAGGGGCCAAATCATATTTTGATGTATGTTGAATTAGACAAATTTGTTTTTATCGATTATCTATTTGTTTCACAACATGCCCGAGGCCAAAGACTGGGTCATAAACTATTGGAAAAGTTAAAAGAAAAAGAAAAGCCGATTATCCTTGAAGTTGAACCAGTTAACTATGATCACAGTGATACAGGAAAACGCTTGCATTTTTATAAACGTGAAAAGTTTGAGCATGCAGGGGCAATCGGATATGAGCGAAGGTCTTTGGCAACAAATGAGATAAATAAAATGGAAATCCTCTACTGGGCGCCAAATAACGAAACAGAAGAAATGATTTTTGATGCCATGAAAAAAACATATGATATGATACACACCTATAAAGATCACCATTTTTATGGTAAATCGTATGATTCTGTTGAAGATACTTTAACCTATAGCGAAGAAGCAGAGAATAAAAATATATTAGATAATCTGTTAAAAAAATGAGCTTGGATTTCCAAGCTCATTTTGTTTATTTATTCGTGAGTTCAAATTGCTTAATTTTATCCTCGTAAGTTAGGGTAACGCCAATCTCATCCCAACCGTTGAGGAGCATTTCTTTTGGATATGGGGCAATGTCAAATGAAACCTCGAAGCCCTCATTATCATAAACTACTTGATTTTCAAGGTTCACAGTTAACTGATATTCGTCAGATTCTGCCTTTTTCATCATCGTTTGAACATGTTCGTCACTTACCTGAAGGGCAAGGATACCATTTTTCACACAATTGTTTTTGAAAATGTCTGCATAACTCGGAGCAATGACAATTTTGAAGCCGAAATCCTGGAGAGCCCATGGAGCATGCTCGCGAGAGGATCCACACCCAAAGTTCTCACCGGCTACCAAAATCGATGCACCCTGGTATTTTGGGTTGTTTAGAGAAAAATCAGGACGGGGATTCCCATCGTCATCAAAACGCCAGTGATAAAATAGAAATTGTCCAAATCCACTGCGTTCAATACGCTTCAAAAATTGCTTCGGAATGATCTGATCCGTATCGATGTTTGAGCGGTTTAATGGATAAACGAGACCTTGATGAATGCGTAATGGTTCCATGTTTTAGATAACCCCCTGGGCAGTAAAGTGA
>JAIMAD010000002.1 GCA_023512145.1 Bacillus sp. (in: firmicutes)
CTTTAAACGAATTAAGGCTGTCGCCATTTATGTGAAATCACCCTTTGAACGGCAAAAAGTGGAATTAAAGCAAAAAACGCATATCGTCGTTGGAACGCCAGGGAGAGTGCTCGATCATATTGGTAAAGGGACATTTTCGCTCGAGCGTTTGAAATACCTCGTCATTGATGAAGCGGATGAAATGCTTAATATGGGCTTTATCGACCAAGTTGAAGCAATCGTCCAAGAGCTGCCAACTAACAGAGTGACGAGTGTCTTTTCGGCAACTTTACCGGCAGATGTCGAAAATCTCTGCCATAAATATATGAAAAATCCACAGCAAATTGAAATCAAAGCAACAGGGATTACCACTGATAAAATTGAACATACGGTGATCGAAGTCCGCGAAGAAGATAAGTTTTCTGTCCTCAAGGATGTCACAACGGTTGAAAACCCCGATAGTTGCATAATTTTTTGCCGGACAAAAGAGAATGTCGATACTATCTATGAACAATTAAATGAAGAGACTTATCCATGTGATAAAATCCATGGGGGAATGTATCAAGAAGACCGCTTTGAAGTGATGGATGATTTTAAAAAAGGGAAATTCCGTTATTTAGTGGCGACAGATGTAGCGGCAAGAGGCATTGATATCGAGAATATCACTCTAGTCATCAACTATGACGTGCCAATGGAAAAAGAAAGCTATGTCCATCGAACTGGAAGAACGGGTCGTGCTGGTCAAACAGGCAAAGCCATCACCTTTGTCACACCGTATGAAGAGAAATTCCTAGCTGAAATAGAGGCGTATATCGGTTTTGAAATAACGAAAATTCCTGCGCCAGCTAAGGAAGCTGTGGTGAGTGGAAAAGAAGCTTTCGAAATGAAACTGGATACACGCCCAGTCATCAAAAAAGATAAAAGTGCTACCTTAAATAAAGATATCATGAAGCTTTATTTCAATGGGGGGAAGAAAAAGAAGCTAAGAGCTTTCGATTTTGTTGGCACAATTACAAATATCAAGGGCATTACAGCTGAGGATATTGGCATAATAACGATTCAGGAAACAGTTACCTATGTAGATATATTAAATAACAAAGGGCCATTGGTTTTAAAAGCGATGAAAAACACGACAATTAAGGGCAAACTCCTAAAGGTTCATCAGGCAAATAAATAGTCATTACGGGGGAAAGAGGAGGAACTCTTTCCCCCATTTTCATGTTGTTTCTTGAACATGTTATAATAAAATAATCTACATAGTGGAAGGAAGTGTCAGGGATGGTAATCCAGCGTCCTCAATTGGAACAGTCTGAATTGACGAAATATATGCCACCGAAAGGGGAGTATGAGGGATTCTTTGATGTGGATCATTATAAAGAGAAACTCAAAGAATGGGGACTCTCCTCGGCGAAGGAAGCGAAAAAGGAATTTTGGTACAGGGATCAATTTTATCAGCGCCTTGTGACTATTAAAGGCTATGAAACGTACGGAAAGGCAATGGATCTAAACACGATTGTCATTGAATTCCAAGATGGAAATCTGAGTTGCATCCACCCAGCCTTTTTAAAAGAAATGCAGCAATCGAGCTTTGGAAAAGAAAGCATGTTGACGCTCGCTGACAATGATAACATAGCGACAGAGTCTGTTATTGTCGCAAATTCCGAAATGATCACAGATCCTGAGTCGACTACAGTTTTAGAACCTGTGATTCAGGAAGCGGTACCTAAACCAAAAAAAGTGAAGGAGCAAAAAACAAAGAAAGAGAAGATTCCAAAGCTTGAGCTTCCTATCGAGAAAGTGCACTTTACTGCCAGTGTTAAACAGTTTGCACTTGTCTATAATCCTTTTAACGAAGATAATGATGAAGTGGTTGTCTTAGAGAATGTCCAAATTATACAGGAAAATCCACTTGAGCTTGGACTTGCCTGGTGCAGTCACAGCAAGACCCTCAAAAAATTCGAACTGGTTGTAGGTGATACGCTTGAATTCGACGGGAAAGTGGCAGCCAAGAAATTGGGGAAAGGGAAAGATGTCCCCGAGGAATTCTTGGTCGAGTCTGCGGTGTTGTATAAAGTCAACAACCCTTCAAAAATTGCGAAGAATAATTAATAACAATGGGACTTCCAAAATCAATTGGAGGTCCTATTTATTAAAATTTGGAATCAGGGAAAATAAATCTCCACGCGCTCTTGTTCTTTACGGAAAACATAGTAATTCTGAAAATCATAGTTAATTGCTGCAGTAGAAAAATCGTTTAAGGCAATCGTTAGTTGACTTCCATCACTCTTCGTAAATACTAAATACTCAAGCGATACGTGAATGGATTCAACGTGGAAGCCATCCCTTTTCCATAAAAAATCTTCCTCCTGATAATAGTTAAGAATGACTTGGCGGTTGCGATAGTCTTCGAAAATAGATAAATTAGTCATTTGTTTTTCCATCCATACATCTCCTGAATCCCTTTGTATCTAGTTTAGAAAAAACGTAGGAATAAAGGGGTGATAGGAATCACTGCCTGTTAGAAAAGTGTATAATTAATGATACGCTAAAAGTTCGATTAACAATGAAAAAGAAAGAGGCATAGGAATGATTGCACTAGTTATTGTAGTTGGTTTTATTGGATTCGGTAAATTATTTATGAACTATTACCCGCCGTTTGGCAGAAAAGTATCGAAGGAGAAATTAAGCAAATTCAAGCAATCAGAAAACTTCTCGAAAAAACGAAAATTTATCAACCAAATTCCAACAGTAATGAAATTCAGCCCAAAAGACATGGCGGCGATGCTTGTTGAGTTTATCAAAGGGAATCCCAATGCTAGACCAAAAAAAGCGATACCAATGAAAAAGGTAGAAATGTCTGAAGAAAATAATGAAAAACAACAAAAAATCACTTGGTTTGGGCACTCTGCGTTCATGGTCGAATTGGACGGAAAAAGACTTTTATTGGATCCGATGTTTGGGAGCGCACCTACGCCATTTCCATTCTTCGGATTAAAGCGTTATAGCAGGGGACTTCCTTTTAAAATCGGTGACCTTCCGCTGATTGATGTTGTCATCATCTCTCACGATCATTACGATCATTTGGATTATGGCTCAATTAAAAAAATAATCGCTAAGGTCAAACAATTTATTGTCCCGCTTGGAGTTGGGAGCCACTTGGAAAAGTGGGGCGTTGACCCAGCAAAGATTAAAGAACTAGATTGGTGGGAGGAACTAGAGCACGAAGGACTCCAGTTGGCCTGTACACCTGCAAGGCATTTTTCGGGACGAAGTCTGACGGACCGCGATGCGACATTATGGTGTTCGTGGGTAATAAAAAGTGAACAAACAAAAATCTTCTTTAGCGGTGACAGTGGGTATGGTCCCCATTTTAAAACGATTGGTGAAAAATACGGTCCCTTTGACTTAACCTTAATGGAATGTGGTCAATACAATCAACGATGGGCAGCGATTCATATGATGCCAGAAGAAACTGTCCAAGCACATCAAGATGTCAAAGGAAAACTGATGATACCCATTCATTGGGGGGCATTTACCTTATCATTACACGCCTGGACGGACCCGATCGACCGCGTAACAAAAGCGGGTAAACAACAAAACGTTGCCATTGCAACACCAAAAATTGGTGAAACTATTTCGATTGGTTCTGACGAATACCCCAGTACGATGTGGTGGAAGTAAATAGCACGACTAATAGACTGATTAAAGACTGTTGTTTTCCTTTTAAATACCACCACAAACTGTGTAGGCATAAGAGTTCATATTAGTAAAATAAATGATAAATATACGTGAATATAGAGTATAATGAAGGTTCGGAATTTTTTTCTCAAGGAGACACATTCATGAATCAGACATTTACTTTAAAGGAAAAGACCAAACAAATCCTTGTTTTGTTGATTCCAATCCTAATTACACAGCTTGGCATGTTTTCGATGGTATTTTTCAATACGATTATGTCGGGTAAATATAGTTCTGCCAATCTGGCCGGTGTAGCGATTGGTTCCTCGATTTGGAGTCCAGTTTTTATGGGAATCAGTGGAATCCTGCTTGCTGTATCACCGATTGCTGCGCAGCGAATTGGAGAAAAAAAGAGCAATGAAGTTTCCTCGATTGTTAATCATGGACTATATCTAGCTCTATTGATTAATTTTGTGGTCCTAATCTTAGGTGTGTTCTTGTTAAAGCCAATATTAGATGCAATGGGGCTTCCAGCAAATGTTCAGGAAACGGCCTTTGACTATCTTGTAGGATTAAGTTTTGGGATATTTCCTTTATTTGTTTTTAACGTGCTTAGGTCATTTATTTATGCACTCGGAAGAACACGTGTGGTCATGGTAATCATGCTGATGTCGTTACCAGTCAATTTCTTTTTGAATTACGTGCTCATTTTTGGTGAGTTAGGATTCCCAGAGCTTGGTGGTGCGGGAGCAGGGTATGCCACATCAATTACGTATTGGGTGATAATGGTAATGACCGTCTACATCGTGAAAATAAAAGAACCTTTCTCGTCGTACCCAATCTTTGCGAATTTCAATGAATTTTCGTGGGATAAATGTGTGGAAATTTTAAAAATTGGTGTGCCGATGGGACTATCCACTTTTTTTGAAACCAGTATGTTTGCGGTGGTAACGATTTTATTGAGTAAGTTTAGTATTACCACAATTGCTGCCTATCAGTCAGCCCTAAATATCGTCTCATTTCTGTATATGATTCCGATAAGTATCTCCACAGCTCTGACAGTGCTAGTCGGTTATGAAGTTGGAGCAGGGCGCTATAAGGATGCGAAACAATACAGTTGGTTAGGCGTGATTCTCGCCATCATAATTGCTCTTGTGACTGGTTTGATTGTTGTCCAATTTCGCTACCAGGTTGCCAGCTTTTATTCGAATGAAGCAGACGTTATCATCCTCACAGCTAACTTTTTAATCTTTGCACTCTTTTTTCAACTATCGGATGCCATTCAGGCAACGGCGCAAGCTGCATTAAGAGGTTATAAGGATGTAAATCTAGCCTTTATCATAACCCTAGTCGCGTACTGGCTGATTTGTCTACCAGTTGGGTACCTATTGGCTAATTTTACAAGTTTAGGAGCAAGAGGCTATTGGATCGGTCTAACTGTTGGATTACTCGCGGCAGGAATTGCCTTATCTTTAAGACTCATCCACATTCAAAAACGAAAATTTGCAAGTATAAAGGTGTAGGTCCATTGACGAGCATCATGGAAAGACATTCATTGTCTAATCGAGCTTTTTTACTCATGATTTCACATAAAAATGACTCGGAGTTTTACCTCCAAGTCATTTTTTTTTAGGCTGTTTTCTAAGAGATTGTTGCTTTTAAAACAACTATTTAGGGTTGATCTTCGCTGCAGTTCGAGACGCCTGTGGGACAGGTGAGACCCTACAGGCGTTTACGCCGAGGATGCTCACCGCCCGCCCCTCGGAAAGCGAGCATCCGGAGCGGAACTCAACCCCATCTCACATCTTAATCAACGGGTAGCTAATTCGTCATGATTGCAGAACGGACTACTTTCCTACTCATATATATTTTTTTGGCTCTTAAACAAATATAATGGTTTTCTGAATATTCTAATGATAAAATATATGTAGGGGATCACTGAAATCCAAAATGGGGTGACTTTATGGGAAGGAAAGTACACTTTGATAAAGATGTGTTTGTACTTCAATTAACAGGGGTTGTGAGTATTTTTTCGTTAAAGAGCGAAATGAAAATTCCATATAAGGCAATCAAGAAAGTATATATCGATGATTTCGATGCGCCAATGTGGATGCTAAGAATGCCTGGTACCGCAATAGCTCCCCTCAATATTTACGAAGGTAGCTTTAAGTTTGGTAACGATTGGTATTTTCTTTCGTATGAAAATAGAGGACCACTAATCCACCTAGAATTAGAAAATTTCCGAAAGTTCAAATATGTAATTTTTGAAATAGAAAAACCAAGAGATGTCTTAATTGAATTACGAAAGAGAATCAGAGATAGTATCGATGAATAATCTACTATGTTCATTAAAAATACTACCAAAACAATGACGCCATTCGTCTAAGAATGGCGTCTTAATTTTAAAATAGTTTTTTTAAGTTTAGTAATCTTAATAATGGATTTTCATTTCTGTCAGTTACCATTAACTCTTCCATTATTAATTTTTCTTGGTTTGTTGCAATCCAATTTTTTAAATGTTGCTTATCTTTACAAAGCGTATAATATGTTTCTCCACCTTTTCCAAGTGCGTTGACAACATACCTACATGCGTTCCCCATAATGTCCACCTTTTAAATATGATTTACTATCTATATGGATTATATCAGGCTTTATAAAATAGTCCATCATTATTTTTCATCAAAATTATCCATTTTTTTGTACTCAAAAAAATAACTAAAAGTTAATTATTACTTTTTCTGATTTTTATGAAAATTAAGCGTTTTCATTGACCTTGGAATGAAAAGTTAGCTTCTAGGCTCGTTGCACAATTCTAAAATGACAACCTGAATAATACTAAGGAAATCATTGATGTGCTGTAGGTACCTATGGTAAAACAGGGGGGATGTTTGCAGAATATAAAGGGATCGTTAATAAACAAAACAGATTTTTCCAAACCGACTTTTTGTTAATTCTTTTTTTCCTCCATTTAAAGGGTTCCCCTTTGAATGTAACAAATCGTTCACACAATCTAGGTAACATGTTTCTAGTATAAACGGATTACCACAGTGTAGATATGAGTCAAATGCTTAACTATTTTCAGTCGAAGGAAATAGTTACTATCTAATCCCCTTTATATTAAAGGCTGTTTTCTAAGAGATTGTTCATTTAAAACAAAAACTATTTAGGGGTGATCTTCGCTGCATTGCGAGACTCCTGCGGGAGCAGCGGGAAAGGTGAGACCCCACAGGTGTTTACGCCCAGGAGGCTCACCGCCCGCCCCGCGGAAAGCGAGCATCTGGAGCGGAAATCAATCCCACCGAACATCTTCGGAAATAGCAACAAAGTTTGCGAAAACAGCCATATTTAACGACTTAAAACGGCTATAACAAAGGGAAATTGTTCAGGAGCTGTATAATAATTGCGCATTTAGCGAAAGTTTTTATAGTTTCAATTTGTTTTTTTCTATCTATGGAATAGCATAAACCACTAAAGTGAAACCTACAGATATTTTAAATGTTGATCACCATGAAATATTTTCAAAATATAATCAGCAGCAGGTACATTTTGTCTCTGGTAACCCAATAAAAACTCTCTATTGTCATAAGGAACTTCTCTTAAAGTAACAGAGATTTCTCTCTTTTCGCCGACTGTCATGATTGCATAGTGTGCCAGTGGCTTGTGATAGCAGCCCAATGAGCTTGGATTTAGATAGAGTCTTTCCTTTGATTTAAAGTGATGAACGACGTGATGATGGCCAAAACAAACAACATCTGCAGGTGATGTCCGGTAAAGCTCGTCCAGCTTCTTTGTCGTTGGTTCTTGATCAACGGGAAAAAACTCGTTTTTTCCATTCAAATGGTAATGTACAAAAAGCAATCGTTGACCATTGTAAATGGATTCTAATGTGGGTTGGATTTTTGATAAGTTAGGGATGAATTTTTGGTCGAGATGTGTTGCAATCCATTGATGATGTTCCCTTTCATTCCCCTTGCTGTAAGGTTCCCTACCAGAAATAATATCTAGGATTGCTTCATCATGGTTACCAAGCACAAATGAAATATCTTTCCGTGAGAACAACATTTGAAGAACCTTATTTGTTTCATAGCCGATGCCTACTAAGTCACCTAAACAATAGAGGTGCTCAATTTCATTGTCTTGATCGATTTCATCCAAAACCGCTTTTAATGCAGACAGATTCCCATGAATATCAGTGAGAATAGCTATTTTCTTCTCCATTAGTTACGCTCCATTTTTTAACTAGTTTACCATATTTTAAAAAATAAATTCAAAAATTCATCAAAATAAGTGGCTATCCGCCTATAATAAAGGCCTTCGTTAGTAAAAGGAAACCATACACCAGTAAAAATGGACATCCGCCAGTTTATAGGGAATATTCAAGCGGAAAAGAAAATGAATAAGAAATCATATGTAAAAGATAGTACCAAGAATAATTTAGAATTTTTTGTAGAAGAAGATATAAAGCTTATTTCACCATATCAAACCGAAGGAAGCCCCTACTTTCAAGTATGGGGAGGAATTCGGTTTCTTTTTTTAAAAATAAGAGTAATTATTAGAATTATTTTAGGTAATCTGATACAATAAATTAAGAACAAACGTTTGGTAATTTCGATATTTCTCCCCACTGTCAAACCTCCTCACGCAGTTTCTGAGTTTTTCAAACAGCTTTATTGGTTTTATGGGTAGAATACGTCCTAAGCCGCTTTTTTGGTTTTCTTTTTCCCGACTCTAAAGAGCAGTCGTAATAGCGGTGGTACGGCAAAGTAAATAAAAAAGAGGCGGAATAATTGGTATCCGGTCACCATTGATAAATCAGCGTTTACCTCATGGGCCAAAATGGCCATTTGATCCATACCACCTGGTGCCAAGCTTAAGAAACTAGTCGATGGGGTGATATGGTCAAAATAAACAAGAATAAAACTTAATCCTAACGAACCTAAAATCATCACTATCCCACTAATAAGTGCGAGTGTAATGATTTTTGTTTTGTGCTGTAATTTTTCAGGTTTCAGTAATAATCCTATATATCCGCCAATCATAAATTGTGAGATATCCAAAAGTGTAGGCGTTAGTGGTGGACCATGTAGACCAGAAATAGTTGCTATTGCTGTAACAATGATTGGTCCTAACATAAAGGGCGTTGGAAATTTTAGTTTTTTGAAAAGAAATGCGCAAAGAACACAAAGGATTGTAAACCAAATGATAACTGGAAAAAGAGGGGCAGACGATTGTAAGGTCGTTCCAACAGAGTCCAAGAGAGCATATGTAGGTGTGTTTTTAAAAAACGGTCCTAAAATAAGAAAAGGAACGAAGAAAATAATCATAATCAATCTAGCCACTTGTAGGAAGGTAACAATCGTAATATCAATTCCTTTAACTTCTTCGGCAAAAATAATCATTTGCGAAAGTCCTCCAGGAATACTACCTATCAGGATGGTTGGATAATCAACACCAGAAAGTTTGGAAACAACAAAGGCAATGCCTGCACAAAAACAAATAAGTACAACCGTTAAAATAAGCATGAAAGGCAGTTTTCCAGCAATCTGAAAGAGAGCATCCCTTGTAAATGAAAGCCCAATTGAATATCCGACAATAATCAAACCAGTATCTCGAATACTAGTAGGCCAGTAAAGCTGAATGTTTCCAAATCTAGAACCAATTAAAACAGCTGTCATTGGTCCGAGCAACCAAGGAATGGGAGTATGGAGATAGGTGAACGTTAGCCCGCCGATAATGGCAACCATCAGTGTAATGAGAAAACGAAACGTTTTGTTGTTATAATTTTTAGCAATGTGGACCAATTGAAACCCTTCTGTCTATTAAATTAGTTTGTTTTTATGTTTGTTCGTCATTGTTTGTGATAAAAACAAAATTCCAGCAATTAAGATGGCTAGTTCATTATAAAACGCTTTTAGTTTTGTCACCCATTATTTTATCATGTAGTGCATATTTGTGAAAATCGAAGCACTAGTAGAAGTTGAAATTGGTAAAGGTAATTATGTGATACTGACAATATCCAAGTAGTTAATTATTTTAGGAAAGTAAAAGAGTCAACAAGTGAAAAAATAAAAAAGAGTAGTAAATTTAAAAATCTAATAAAATCGACAAGTATTTTGAACTACAACATTTTTCGACACAATCAATTATTACTATTTTACTATGTTAATTTATTTTTTTTAGTATAAATACCTATTTATAGTTTTCGAAAACACTATGTACGTGGTAAAATATTATTGTAATAACTTATTTTGAATAATCAGTTTATTTATTCGGCGAGTTAAAATTGGGAAATCTTAGAAGTATAGCCTATAACTGGACACTTGGGCTATATGGAGGTAGTAGTGTAACCGACCCTCTTAAAATTCTTTTTTACAATACGAAAAAAAGAAAGGGGAGAAACAATGAAGATTCTTATAACTGGAGGCTATGGTTTTATTGGCTCATTTATTGGTGAAAAATTCTTTCGTGAGAAACATGAAATCTATATCATTGACAATTTATCGACTGGGAAAAAAGAAAATGTGTATTTTCGACACAAGGCACTTCTCTCTACTATTGAAAGTGACGAATGTGAAGAGTTTTTCAAAGCCCATAAGTTTGATGTTGTAATACACTGTGCTGCCCAAACGGATGTCCAATTATCAATTCTTTCACCTAAGAAAGACTCGGAAGTTAATGTTGTCGGGCTAAGCAATATACTGAATTTATCAGCGAAGTACGGAGTGAAACAATTTGTTTTTGCTTCATCTGCAGCAGTATACGGGGATAATTTATCAATTCCATTAACAGAAGAAACTGCCTGCAACCCAATATCGCCTTATGGCATTAATAAACAAATTGGAGAAATGTACTGTAAAAAATGGAACGAGCTATATAATCTTTCGACACTAATTTTCAGATTTTCAAATGTGTACGGACCACGCCAAAATTTTAGTAAAGAAAGTGGTGTTATTTCGGTCTTTGTAAATAAAGTATTGCATGGTGACACGATTACGATTCATGGAAATGGTGAACAAACTAGAGATTTTGTTTATGTAGGGGACGTTGCCGACGCTATTTATCGTAGTGTAATTAGCCAGTTAACTGGAATTTATAACCTTTCATCTGAAACTGAAACAAGTATTAATCAACTAATCAATCTTTTATCTGAGCATGAAGAAATTTCAGACATTCAGCATTCAGAACAAAGACATGGCGATATTGAAAAATCCTCTTTAAGTAATAAGAAAATAATTAAGCACTTGGATTGGGTACCAAAGTTTACGTTAAGTGAGGGTTTGGAAAAAACTATTTCATACTATCGAAATGAAAAAGACATGAGTACTTCAACCGAATCAACTGTTTTGCAAAAAAATGAGCTAATTAGAAAAAAATCCTCTCATCTATTACCATACGTAGAAAACCTAGTGTTATTCGGAATGTTTCTTTTTACATTTATGTTCGTCTCACCGTTATTAGATACGGTTGACTTATGGTTAATCTATATTTTGCTGACGAGTTTACTTTTCGGTAAAACGCAGGGAGTAGTTGCTTCAGTTTTATCAATTGGCGTCCAAATATTCGATCAAATAGGCAATGGACGAGACTTTGCATCATTATTTGTGGACGATTCTATAATTGCAACTTTTACAATCTATCTTGTCATCGGTTTTGTTGTAGGTTACGTAGTGGATAAAAGAAAAATTGCCCTTCATTTTGCAGAAGATGAATTAGACTCGTCTCTTCAAAAATACAAATTTATAAATGATATTTATCAAGACACCCGTCTTGTAAAAGAAAATTTACAAAGTCAAATTTTGCATACAGAGGATAGTGTTGGAAAAGTATATAGTGTTGTGAAGAAACTAGAAAACTTAGAACCTGAAGAAGTATTTCATGGTGCAATTGCAGTATTGCAAGATTTATTAAAATCCGAAAAATTCGGCATATACGTGACGAGTCCAGAAAGTAGTTATTTACGACTTATCGCAAAATCTAATGTAAAAGATTTTGAAATTGAATCTTCAATACAATCCAACGAAACACTTTATGGTAAAGCAATCGAAACACAAAAAGTTCAGTTTAATTGGATGTTTTCAGAAAACTCACCGATGATTTTCGCTCCTATTACTCAGAATGATCAAGTAATAGCCCTCGTTGTTGGGTATGATTTACCCTTTGAAAAATTAAATTTACATTACCAAAATCTAGTTGAAGTAACAACTCGGTTAATTAGTTCTTCACTTTCAAGAGCATATAGTTATGTAACAGAAATCAATAATGGCCGTTTTTTGAGAGACACTAAAGTTCTAACACCCATGTATTTTAACAGGATAGTAGAAAGTAAACTGAACTCTTTTAAAGAACTAAATGTCCCATTTGTTTTGTTGGAAATCGATGCATCTGTTGAAAATACAGAGCGAATGATTGAAATCTCAAATTTATTAAGAACTAATGATTACTTAGGTATCAATAAATCGAATCAGGTATTTATTATTCTTTCTAATTTGGGTGAATGGGATGCTGCAAATGTAATAGCCCGTTTCAATAGTAAAGGGTTTAATACAACAGTGGTGGAAGGAGGAATGGTGAATGCTTCTTAATCTATTAATGTTATATTATGCTATTTCAATTTTCTATATTATCGTGGCTCTCCTGTTTAGAAGAAAAGGTATTTTGGTTCAGGCGTTAATACTGGTAGCTTGCCCCTTTATCGGTCTCTTTTTGGTTGTCAGTATGTTAAGAGAAAAAAACAGTCCAGTAGGTAGGCTTCCAGACTGGTTATTAAGAAGAGAGAAATATGTTGATGACGCCATTTTTCCAATAAACAATGAGGATGAAGAAAATATCATTCCGTTTGAGGACGCATTAATATTGAATGACAATAAGATAAAAAGAAAAATGTTACTTGATATACTTAAAGGTGATTTTTTATTGAATATTGATGCTTTAGAAAAAGCACTCCAAAATGAGGATTCAGAAACCTCCCATTACGCAGCTACAGCCATACAAAGCATCAAGAGAACTTTGTTGAAAAAAATGTATGAAATGGAAGAACTCTTAAATGAAAATAGTAATGACCAATATGCGTTGGAAACCTATCGTGATGTTTTGAAAAACTATATTCGAATTGAATTTTTGGATATAAAGACACGACAGAAATATATGAATTATTATTCTCAAACTTTGGAAAAGTTAATTAAAAATGGATCGTCAAATACAATTGATAATTTTATCGAAAAAATTCATGTGGATATAGAGTTAAATCATTTCAATCATGCATTGGACACTACAAAAGTGTTATTGAAGCATTTCCCTACAAATGAAAATGCATATTTTGCCTCTTTACAGGTTTGTTTTCAAATGAAAAACAAAAAAGAGTTTGACCAAATAGTAAAAAAACTAAAAGAATCTAAAACGGTTTTATCGCCAAATAAATTAATTCAATTAAGGTTCTGGATTCAAGGGGTTTATTGATGAAACCTTCATTCAATATAGGGAAAAGTATATATTTTGTCATGGTATTTGTTTTACTTATTGGGATATTTTTAGTTGTTGTGAAGTCCGAACGGTTTTTGAATTATAAAGATGTTAATACGCTTTTCAAACAAGAGGGTGATTCAATCCCTGTTATTAAAGCTTCTGAAGAACTTAAAAATAGTCAAGATATTTATTTAATAATCAGTAATTCTACGGATAAAATAGAATCTCGCTACAGTGAATTATTTGCAAATACTTTAGTGCAACTAAAAAAGCAGTTTAGGCAAATAGATGTTAACGATAAGACAGCAGATTTTTCTGCTTATACAGGTATAATAATTGCAACGGAGGACCTCTCAAAATTAACACAAATTAATCAATTAATAGACTATACAGAACAAGGTGGTTCTCTATTTTTTGCAGTACGACCTTCTCCAAGTAGTACTTTGTCAGCTATCTACCAAACGTTAGGAATTGTTGAACTAGGAGATTTCATACAAACAAATGGATTAGAATTAGCTACTCCTTTGTTAAGTTCAGATGGACATACTTCTTTTGATAGTCAGTCAATTCAAAACTCTTCCCTTTCCATTCGACTGAATAAAGAAGTAAATATGCTCGCTACATCTTCGGAAGGAGTGCCATTGCTGTGGGAAAAGGATCTTAATAAAGGAAAATTAGTTGTATTTAATGGATCGATGCTAAACGACTATTCAAATCGATCCCTGTTTATTAAAGCCCTTACCATGATGACAGATGAATTTATTTATCCGATTATTAATGCAAAAGTAACAGCTATCGAAGGGTTTCCGTTTCCAATTCCGAATGGATTGGCGCAGGCTTTGGTAGACAGTAAGAGTCTTTCAACAAGGGATTTCTACGGAAATCAATGGTGGCTAGAAATACTCCGACTAGAAGCAAAATATGATTTGAACTATAGTGCAGGATATGTGGTTAGTTATGATACAGATTTTATCCCTTTCAAACCTCAACAATATTCTGAAAATCAAGAAGATTTGGCGAGTTTTGGGAAAGAACTGGTGAAAATGGGGGGGGAGCTGGCCATCCAATCATACAGTGATCGGCCCTTGAGCACAGAAAAAACTTCGAGAGTTTTAACTCTAGTGAAAGACATGAAAAATAGGATTAATCATGCATTGCCAGGATATCCTGTTATTTCTATGATCCCACCAGACGATCCATTCCAACTAGGTAATTATCAAACTATTTTTACTAACATGCCAGAAATTAAAACGGTCCTTGCAAATACAGAAGCAGTTCAACTATATGGAGATACGGTAATTTTGCCAAAAACAATAGTTGGGTACGATTTGAATACCAAGTCTGAATGGGTTATGCAAAATGAACTATTTGCTAGTGGTTATTATGCTCAAGCCATCACACCTCAATATTTCTTGGAAAAGGATACTTCTTTTCATGAAAGTATGCAGGAATTTCAACGGACACAGGAAATCATCCAAACTGATGTACCATGGTTGAAGGGATTGACGTTGACCAAGACCCATTCAAAAGCAAAGGCATATCTACAGACAGAGATATTCGAAGAAAGAACTGAGAAGGGGATTAAATTTTATAGCTCTGCCTTAATAGAGTCACAATCTTTTTTCTTTAAAACAACGAAACAAATCACATACACAGAAAATTGCGATGTGAAAAAAATAGCGAAAAATTTATATTTAATAGAAGCGACTCAGTCAAACTTTGAAATTGGATTGGAGGAGTTGTAATGAGAATTTGTTTAATATCTGAAGGGGCATACCCTCGAATTACAGGTGGGGTCTCCAGCTGGATACAAACGATAATCGAAAAAATGCCGGAACATGAGTTCATTGTATTTTCAATTTCTCCCAAGGAAAAAAGTCAGTCTGAAATTAAATATAAAATGCCACCTAATCTAATACAGTTACGAGAAATATTTTTAGACGCTCATTTAATAAAAGAGCCGAAACATGGCATTCGATATAAAATAACTGAGTCTGAAAAAAAAGCCCTCTTGTCACTAATTAGTAGTAAAGAAACAGACTGGGACACACTTTTTCAGTTATTTGTAAGTAGCAGAATTGATTCCGTTATGAATTTTTTAGGGAGCAAAGACTTTTACGATGTTGTTTATGAGCTTTGTTCAACACAATTTGCACATGTCCCTTTTACAGATATGTTTTGGGCTCTACGCTCAATGGTATTGCCACTCTTTATCTGTATTGATCAAAAAATGCCGGAAGCCGACTTGTATCATAGTGTTTCGACAGGATATGCAGGTGTTTTAGGAAGTTTAGCAAAGTTTCAGTATAATAAGCCGCTCATTCTCACAGAACATGGTATTTATACGCGGGAACGTGAGGAAGAAATTATTAAAGCCACTTGGATTAAAGGATATTTCAAAGATATTTGGATTGATTACTTTTATAATCTCTCCAATTGTGCTTATGAGCATGCCGATGATATATCTACCTTATTTGAAAGAAATAGAGAAATTCAAGTTGAAATTGGGTGCCCAATAGAGAAGACATCTATTATTCCAAATGGCATTAATATTACTCGGTTTAACCCTCAATTAAGAGTTCGTAAACAAGGTATTCATATTGGAGCAATCGTACGGTTAGTCCCTATTAAAGACATAAAAACGATGCTCCAAAGTTTTGCTATCGTCAACCAAGAAATTACCGATGTACACTTTTACATTATTGGTCCAAATGAAGAAGACGAAGAATATTTTAACGAATGTTTACAAACCGCTCAGAACCTTAATATTACTCATTTACACTTTACAGGAGAAGCAAATGTTTTAGAATATCTTAAATTTCTCGACATTCTTGTCCTATCAAGTCTTAGTGAAGGTCAACCGCTCGTAATTTTAGAAGGGTTAGCCATGGGAATTCCCTATGTTTCAACAGATGTCGGTGGCTGCAAAGAACTTATTGAAGGGACTACTGACTCCATTGGATCTGCTGGTTATATTGTTCCTGCTATGCATTTTAATCTGCTAGCGGAAAAAATCGTTGTGCTTGCTAAAGACGAATCCTTACGAAATAAAATGGGTGAAAATGGAATGAAACGAGTGAATCAATTGTATCAAGAAGATATGATGCTTAGACGATATGAACAACTCTACCAGAAAAAAAGGGGGAGTGAAGAAGATGGCGGGAATCGGATTTCAGTTAAAGGAACTGTATGACCAATCCAACTTTCTAAGTCAACTAAGGGCAATGGGGTACTCGGCAATTGTCGCAGCTGGACCGATGTTTTTAACCATTGTCTTAGTCACCATGACGAGGGAATGGATGCTTAGTGTAGGAGCTCCATTGTCAGAAGTGAATTTATTTATGGCAGGTACACAATATTCATTCATCTTTTCTCAAATCATTACGGGCGGCTTTTTATTTGTTATATCACGTTATGTTGCAGACCAAACATTTATGGAAAATGAAGAAAATGTTCTTTCCTCTCTGTATGGTGTAATAAGTGTTACTTCTGTTATTGGAGCGATTGCAGCGCTTATCTTTTATTGGAATTCACCACTGCCATTGCTTTATAAGTTGTTAACATATTTATTGTTTATCATATTAATGATGATTTGGACTTTATCTATGTACGTATCGGCACTTAAAGACTATAAAAAGATTTTTATTAGCTATATTGTGGGAATTGCCGTTTCTGCTTTTCTTGTTTGGTTTTTTGTTATTTATATGAATTGGAAAGAAGTTGAATTTGTTTTCATCGGAATAGATATCGGCTTTTTAATCACAGGATTTATGTTATTGCGCTATGTGAAGGAATATTTTCAAATTAATAATAAAAAGTATTTTCAATTCCTCATATATGTCGAGAAATATCCACTCTTATTCCTAATCGGACTACTATTTTATCTTGGATTGTATGGTCATAGTTTTATCGTTTGGCAAGGTGATTATCAAATTGTTATTGCGGACACGTTTGTCATTGCCACGTATTATGACATTCCTGTTTTCTATGCATACTTAAGTATACTTCCTTCACTCATTTTATTTATGGTGACCATAGAGACATCATTTTATCAAACCTACAAAAAGTATTACGGCCGTATATTAAATGGGGCACCACTTCGAGACATCGTTAGTGCTCAAAAAGAAATGTATCGAGTACTAAAGCTTGAATTAGTTTTTTTAGCACAGATTCAATTACTTGTGGTTTTTACATTTATATTTTTAGGAGTTAAACTTTTACCGAAACTTGGTCTCACCCAAGGACAGATTGATATTTTTACAATTTCTGTCATTGGCATTTGGTTTTTGGGATTAATGATGACCATTTTTCTTGTTTTGTTGTATTTTGATGAACAACGCTTTGCGATGTGGACCAGCTTATCCTATTGTTTAGCAAGCATGCTACTGACAGCCCTTGCTATGATTGTGTTTAACCAATATGGTGTTGGTATATTTTTAGCCTCATTTATAGGGGCTGTTGTATCGCTTCAGCTTTTGTCGAAGTGTTTAAATAATCTTGACTATACCACCTTTTGTTCTCAACCGATAATACATGTAGAGAAAAAGACTAGAGTGGAACGGTTGTTAAGAAAATTCCATGTAAATTGAAAGAGGCTATCTATATGGACTGGAAGAGATATACAATTATTTTAGTAGTTGCAATACCCTTGTTCGTGTTACTTTTGTTAGCTAGAAACTTGATGCAATCAGTTGGTGAACGAGAAAGGGTACAGGTTATTGTTCCCCCTGTTGAAGTAAAAGATCAAGGAGACCGTTTGGTTGAAGATCGACGACTTTATCAAAATAATGATGCAACGTTGGTCGAAAATATTTATGTTACTATTTATGATCAAAATAAAATTCCGGAGAATGATATTTCATTCTATGATTTAAATGAGTCTTATAAACTTTATAGTAATTTACAAGAGGGTCCTAAATTAGAAGTGAAGTTTCAAACAGGAACAGAAAATGGTCCTCTTGATAATGGCTTTACAAAAGACGGCCATTTAACGAATGCAACAATCGAACTTCGAGGTCGTTCTAGTCGATTGGAATCACAAAAATCGTATAAAATCCGTTTATTGGATAGTGCGGGACTATGGTATCGACAAAATGTAATAAATCTAAACAAACATCAAGATGATAAAACGCGGATTCGAAACAAATTAGCGTTTGATTATTTTAAAAAGATTCCTGATTTAGTAAGTCTTCGAACGAATTTTGTTCATTTGCATATAAAGGATTTAACGGAAAATCCAGACACTAAAGAGTTTGAGGATTACGGATTATTTACACATGTTGAACAACTCAATGAAAAGGCGCTTGCTGCAAGGGGTTTGAATACAAATGGTCATTTATACAAAGCGGAGAATTTTGAATTCAATAGGTATCCAGAAATCATTAAAACAAAAGATGACCCTAGCTACAATAAGAAATCTTTTGAATCCGTTTTAAAAATAAATGGCGATGATAACCATCAAAAATTGATTAATATGCTAAATGCTGTCAATGATTATTCAACGAGCTTTGAAAAAACATTTGAGACTTATTTTAATGAAGAAAATTATTTAACCTTCCTAGCGACTAATATATTATTTGGTAATTACGATACGATGTCTACTAATTATTATTTATATAATCCGCTGAATACGGATAAATGGTATTTCATTCCATGGGATTTCGACAAAGCGCTTGGGAGGGATATAGAAAGAAATGACCCGATGCCATCTTGGCAAAAAGGTCTTTCTCGTTACTGGGGAACCGTAGTCCATAAACGTTATTTCAGAGACCCCGAAAATGTGGAGAAATTAACAAGTAAAATAAATGAACTCGGTAAAATCATTAATACAGAGACAACCAAAAAAATGATTGATGACTATTACCCGATTGCTAAAAAATATGTCAGTCAAAGTCCAGACCTAAAACATTTGTCAATTGAACTTTCTGAATTTAATAGCTATTACTATGGTATTCCTGAGGTTATTGAAATGTATAAGAAACAATATTTTGAACAAAATGAGCTCCCTATGCCCATTTTTTTACATTATGAAATGGATGTTGAAAATAAACACCTATTTAAATGGGAGACTTCTCATGATCTTCAAGGAGATCCGTTGAAATACACTTTCCAATTGAGCAACCAGGCAGACTTTTCTACTTTTATTGTCAATGAAGATGTAAATGGTCAATTTGAAAAGACTATTGCTACTTTAGAAAAAGGACGTTATTATTTCAGAGTGCTTATTCAAGATAATAAAGGACATACACAGATTCCATTCGATTATGCGTTTACAGAAAACGGTGTTCGAATGTGGGGTGTTAAAGAAGTCATTGTCCAATAAGAGGGGCGTGTTATGAAAAAATTCCGTCATGAATATAAATATTATATTACACAAGCAGATTATGAAATACTTAGTAAGAAATTAAGTGTTCTCTTAAAAAAGGATCAAAATTCAACGTCAGAGAATGGTTATCTAATTCGTAGTTTGTATTTTGATAATCTAAGTGATACGGATTTACTTCAAAAAAATAATGGCGTATTCAGAAGGAAGAAGTTTCGAATCCGTATTTATAATCATTTAAGTGACATCATTAAATTAGAAAAAAAAAGCAGACAAGGTGAGTATATACTCAAAACATCTGTCCCTATTACACTCCATGAATATGAATTGTTGCAAAGATGGGAATATGAATTTTTGTTGGAGAAAAAAGGGGATCTTTATCAAGAATTCTATGCTTATTTGCAGGGGGAATATATGCGTCCACGTGTTATTGTCGATTATATCCGCGATGCCTATATTGCAAATGTCAGTGATGTCCGGATTACATTTGATAAAGAACTGAGTGTTATAACAAATTCAATCGATATTTTTGATAAAAATAATAGTTCGGAAGAAGTACTCACATACCCTTTGATGATAATGGAAGTGAAATTCAATGAATTTTTGCCAACTTATATTCGTCAAATAATTCAAATGGATGCACATACACGATCTGCTATTTCAAAATATGTGCTTTGTAGAATGGATTCCATTCAATATCACGGAATATAGGAGGTAAAGCCGTTGGACAAGCAAACGAATTTCACGGAAGTTATTAAAGATAGTTTTTTAAATGATTTTACAATGAATTCCTTGACCATGATTGATACACTACTTGGTTTACTCTTATCATTTTGTACGGGCTTATTTATTTACTTAATTTATAAATGGACATATAAAGGTGTGTTATATAGTCCCTCTTTCAATGGGTCCTTGATTATGATGGCCATGATAACTAGTCTTATCATTATGACGATAAGCACGAACATTGTCTTATCTTTAGGGATGGTTGGTGCACTAAGTATCGTCCGCTTCCGTACAGCTGTAAAGGATCCACTAGATATTGTTTTTATGTTTTGGGCAATTTCTGCCGGAATTTCAAGTGGGGCGGGACTATATTCATTAACAATCACCGGCGCAATTAGTGTTGGAGTAGTAATCGTCATTCTTTCGAGAAAGAAACATTCGGAAATCATGTATTTGCTTGTTATCCATTACAGTGATATTGCGAATGAAGAAGTAAAACGTCAACTGCAAAAGCTCAATCATACGTTAAAATCAAAAGTTGTTCGCAGAGAAACAACAGAAATAACTGCTGAAATTAAATTAAAAATTGACAATACATCTTTCGTAAATACATTGGCTCAAATTGAGGGTGTGAAAGATGTTTCCTTAGTTCAATATAATGGCGATTACGCAGTATAATCCAATCCAAACAGTCTCCAAGGTAGTTTTTAGACGTTGAAGGCTGTTTTTTCTTATTGATAAGTATCATTATTCCGAATATAGCTTGGAAATCCGTACTTCTTACTGAAATCTGCACTTTCTTGATTAGAGGTGATTGTAAAAATACGAACAGTCTCTAAATCATGTTGTTCTTTTAAATAGCTTAGCCACTTTAAACCCCATTTGCTTTTCTTTATCTCTTCCTTATCAAAACTTTCCCACAAGAACGCATCCACTTTGTTTCGAGTAGATGCTAAAAATGTATCGAATCCCCTATTTTGCATAATAGATAGTTTAGGATATTTCTTGTTGATGGTCCTTAATAAATCTATATAGGCAACGCGATAAGCATCTTGCACATCTTTTTGTCCATGAAAATAATAGTCAATATCATCGATTGTATCAAAGAAAATTCCATTGAATTGTTTGTCCACAATTTCAGTTTTGATTTTATTCAAAAGGACATTTCTATAATGACTTTCACGAAGATCCATAATATAGGTATTGTAGCTCTCAACTTGGACACGCTGCCCATTTCGTTTGTAATAATCGCTTTCTTTTATATCCTCTTTCAACTGGTCGTTCCAGTTTTCTAACTGAATTAAACTGACGTAACCAAGGACAAGGGTACCACTTTCTTGAAGTGTACGAAGTTCTTCTTGTTTAAAGGCATGTGGTGCGATGACAACCAAATCTTGCTCTTTTAATTTTTTCATTATTTCAGGAGTGGACCACCCATAATAAACCATGAAACTTTGAACATGATGAAACGGACCATACTGGTTTGTAGATCCAGAAAGCAATAATGCAGACAATAAAATACCGTTGAATTTAAACATAGTAAAACTCCCTTCATACTACAAGCGTCTAGTTTAATAATCAATTATCAATAATTTTATATTAATTGTGGGAGCTGTGTGAATTACACTGGATTTTTGAATCCATAGCTAGAATATCCGGTATCAGAAGTGACTAGCAGGTTTAAGACCTTGTAGGGGTTAACTTATCAGTGAAATTACTTAGGGATGTATAAGGGTTTTTGCTGGAATGATTGCTAAAGATTTCTGGTATTAATCTTATCAGAAAATTGCAATAGGTGGAAAGGAGTTTTTTTACCGACGGGGGGATGTCAGGTGCTGACTTTGTATCATGGAAGTAGTGTTAATGCATATAATGATAATACACATGATAAAAGGGGGATTGGTTTTGTGAATCACCAAACCTTAATTTTAGATTTGGATGATACCTTGATCCATTGCAATAAATACTTTAAAGAATCAAGAAATCGTTTTGCAAAGCAGATGCAGAAATGGTTTAAATTATTATCGAAAGAAGAAATAATCGAAAAGCAAGCGGAATTTGATATAGGGGAAGTAGCACAGCACGGCTTACATTCCTCTGTATATCCACATGCACTAGTGTTAACCTACCAGTATTTTTGCGGAAAGTGTGGCAGGGAAATGAAGGAAACAGAAATGAACCAAATTCGAACTATTGGCCAAAGTGTCTTTAAAAAAAAGGTGCAGCCATTTCCATATATGTATAAAATTTTGAATAGATTACAAAAAGATGGCCATCATTTGCATTTATTCACTGGTGGAGATGAAGCAAATCAATATCGAAAAATTGAACAATTGGGTTTACAGGACTACTTTGAAAAACGAATATTTATCCACGAGCATAAAAATACAGCAGCACTAGAAAAGGTACTAACCAAAATAAAAGCAGATAAAAAGAATACGTGGATGATTGGAAATTCACTAAAAACAGATATTAAACCAGCAATGGAGTTGGGTTTAAATGCGATTCATATTCCTGCAGAGATAGAATGGAGTTATAATATGGTTGATTTTGACATCTATCAACAGGCATCCTTTACCCAATTAAAATCACTTGTTCATTTACCAGCGTATTTAAATGAACAATATTCTTATAACAGTGCAATCAAAACTGGATAAACAAACAGAGCAGTTCCATAATGGGACTGCTCGTTTTATTAATCCACTAGATTGGTTAATTACTGCTTTCATGGTGGTCATCTACATGATCAATTTTTTCCAAGTCAAAACCAAATGGGCCCCTATGCAATTGTTCGACCCGATGTATAACAACAATTGTTTCAATTCGGACAGCAATAAAAAAGGGACGGACTCTACCTCTACTTTCGAGCACCAAAACATCCTTGCCTACTTCGAGGAGCCTTCCACTAAATTTACCTTGCAATGTAACAACCTCAACGTCCTTCTTTAAAAGCTCAGTGGCAATTTGATGGAAATTAATTTCTGCCATTGTTATCCACATCCTTCCTTACAGTAAATGCAAATGGGGATAAAGGCGTCACTATTTTTAAATAAATGTTTAGGCGCAACATCAATTATGTTTGAGAAGTGAAAAGATTCTTCTTTTTTAGGAATTCGGGCATATTCTTCATTTATAAAAACACTTTTTTTATCATGTCTATTTCTGTTAAAAACGTATATATAAAGGATGAAGAGGTTTAAGCCAATCGAAAGACTGGATTTGGTCTAATAAAATTAGTGGGAGATGTAATTAATGAATGAAGTTGTTAGTAATGGTTTATTGGTTTCGCCAACCCTAGCCGTAAAGATCGGTATTAATGAGGCGATTGTACTGCAGCTGATTGAGGAGTTAATGAAAAAAAGGACCCATGTAATCAAAGGTAAGAAGTGGATAAATAGGACCTATAGTGAGTTGCAAGAGGATCTGAGTTTTTGGTCTGTGAGCACGATTAAGCGGACGATTCGGTCACTTGAAAAGCAAGGGTACCTTGATTCGGCGAAATGGAATGCAACAAAGTACGATATGTCAAAATGGTATACCATTAATTTTGAAATACTTGAGAAAAGTAAATGGTGAAAGGTTAACTAAAGAAGGAAAAAAAAGCTCCAAACTCTTGAGTATGACTAGAGTTTGGAGCTTTTTTATAGTGACTTTTTCTTTCTACCATTTTATTGGAGCAATTATTCATCTGAATCGTCATTTTTACACGAGGAAAACAAATGCGAGCCCGCCTACAGTGATCAAAATTGCAATTATTTTTATAAAAGTGGGAATGGAATCCTTCCCGTTTTTGTTGACCTTATCTTCCTGATCATTAACTACTTCCCGGTAATTTGGATTACAGCATCCCATTAGGCAACCTTATTCCAGCCTGAAATATCATCTTCAAGTGAAATATTGTTAGCACGAGATTTTTTAGCGGCATTAAAGAACAATCCAATCAGAACGGCAGAGCCGATAATTCCACCAATCCATGAGATATTCATTGAAAGACCTAATCCGATTTGCGCATTTAAAATATAGGTTATCACCATCACCAGCATGAAACTTCCTGGAACGAGTGCAACCCAGTAATTTTTTCTAGCAATATATAAGTACATGGCACCTACAAAGAGAGCAATGACCGCTGTTGCTTGGTTAGCCCAGCTGAAATATCTCCATAAGAGGTTAAAGTCTATTTGTGTTAAAACCGCTGAAATAACGAAGAGTGGTGCTGCAATCCATAAACGGCTTGATAATTTCTTTTGAGCGATTGTAAGATATTCAGCAATAATCATTCGTGCACTGCGAAAAGCGGTATCTCCCGAGGTGATTGGCAAGATAACGACACCAAGTACAGCAAACGTTCCGCCAATTGCTCCGAGCGTCAATGTGGATACTTGACTGACTACTGCTCCAGGTCCTCCAGCTGCAAGAATTTCATTCAATCCAGTAGAACCATTGAATAAGCTCATGCCAGCAGCAGCCCAAATCATCGCGATAATTCCTTCAGCAATCATCATGCCATAGAATATCTTCCGTCCTTGTTTCTCATTTTGCGTCGTCCGCGAAATAATTGGTGTTTGTGTAGCATGGAACCCTGAAAGAGCACCACAAGTGATTGTGAAAAGTATTAATGGAAATATGGGAGCGCTAGTAGGATGGAAATTTTTAAATGTAAGTTCTGGAATAGGTGCTCCTTGAACCACTAATGAAATGCCTACTCCAAGAGTACTGACCACTAGTAATGCTCCAAAATATGGATATAAGCGGCCAATGATTTTATCAACTGGCAGAATCGTAGCCAAAATGTAATAAATAAAGATAGCTACTAGAATAAGGCTGAGTGCTATTTTTCCATCCATGAGGACATGGAGAAGACTTGCTGGAGTAGAAACAAATACGGTACCAACTAATAATAGAAGAAGGACAGCAAAGGCATTTACAACATGTTTCATGATTTTTCCTAAAAACTTACTTGCAAGTTCAGGCAAATGGGCACCACGGTTCCGGATGGATATCATCCCCGTTAAATAATCGTGGACAGCTCCGGCGAATATACAACCAATTACGATCCAGACAAAAGCAACTGGTCCGTAAAGTGCTCCTAAAATCGGGCCGAAAACAGGTCCCGTACCAGCAATATTTAAAAGCTGAATTAACGAGTTTTTAAATGTGCTCATCGGAACATAGTCAATTCCATCACTATTAACATATGCAGGTGTTGCCCGCTCTTCCTTCACGCCGAACATTTTTTCAATAAATTTTCCATAAGTAAAATAACCTATAATTAAAAGGACAATCCCCGCTAAAAATGTATACAATTATTTCTCCCCCTATTTTAAAAATGAATGCGGTTACATTAGTAAGTATATAAGAGACAGAGAGTGATAGGGGGATATCAGATTAACAGGTAGAAAAATAGGATTATCATGTTTTTAATAGAGATTAACATACAAAAAATTATAAATACCTCACTTTGGCTGAGGATGTCTAAATTTCTAATCGAAGCCTTAAGGCCTTCAAATAATTCCTACTTACTGACAACATTTCTATTCTCCCTTCAATTTTTAGCTGGTAGGCGCCACTAAACCAGGGTGTAAGCCGGGTAACATAGTCGAGATTAACTAGAAAACTCTTGTGAATTCTAAAAAAACCAAAACAATTGAGTCTGGTTTCTAATTCCTTAAGTGGGGTTTTCGTTTCAAACTCTCCATTTTTAGTAATTAGCTTTGTTTGCTTATCATCTCGAAAAATATATAAAATATCCTTTGGTTCAATATAGGAAATTTCGCCATCGGCTTCAACAGCTAACTTTCCAGTTGGTTTTCCAGTGTCTTGTACCTTAGGAATAATTAACATTCTCTTGATCCGGTTGATTGTCTCTTTTATTTGTTCTTCATCAAATGGCTTTAGTAAATAGTCAACCGCCTCAAAACGGAATGCTTCGGCAGCAAACTGCGGATAGGCAGTGGCAAAGACTATTAAAGGTACTTTTTTAAGTTCCCTTAATACTTTAGCTGCTTGCATCCCATTTATTTTCGGCATCTCCACGTCTAGGAAGACAACGTCTGGCTGCAGTTGAATGGCCTTCATAATCGCAGATTCCCCTGATTCTGCTTCACCAACAATGTTTACAGAAGGAAAAGCACCTAATAAATGTTTGAGTTCATCTCTACTGTACGGTTCATCATCGACAATAAGTATTCGGATTTCTTGGTCCATTTTTTTATCCGGCCTCCCCATGCGGGACGGAAAAGGCGATTTCCGTTCCTTGATCAAGTTCACTAACTAGTTGAAGTGCAGCACTACTACCGAACATGATTGTCAGCCTGCGGTTCACATTGTAAAGTGCAAGGCCACTGCCTCCTGTTGAAGGGATAGGTACTTTGCAAATTTGCTGTAATCGCTCATTGGTCATGCCCATACCATTGTCCTTTACTTGGACATGGATTGCCTGATTTTGCGTAAAAACAGTGATTTTCACGATGCAGTTACTTTCCTTATCCTTAAATCCATGGGAAATCGCATTTTCTACAATCGGCTGCAGTGTAAGAGGAGGGATATTTTGTAAAAGGGCAGCCTCTTCGATATCATAAATCACTGTCAATTTATCAAAAAATCTTGCTTCTTCAATAGCTAAATAGGCTTTTACATGCTTTAATTCCTGTTCTAGTGTTGTCAGGCTTTGAGTTGTGGCTGATAAATTTTGACGTAAAAAATGAGAGAGTGAAACTAGTAATTTTCGCGCCTTAGTAGGATCAATTCGTACCAAGGAGAGGATAATGTTTAACGAATTAAAGAGGAAATGAGGGCTTATTTGTGCTTGCAAAGCCTTAATTTCTGCTTCTTTGGCCAGTTGGTATGCTTTGTCAGCCTCGGCGATTTCAAGCTGATTACTTAACAGAGAGCTAAGTCCAGATATTAGTTCGATTATTACAGGATTAATTTCCTTTTCAGATCGAAAGTAGAATTTTAGGGTGCCAATCGTTTCGCCACGCTGTTTTAACGGTGCAATGATTGCAGCACCAAGCGGACAGCCCTTTTCGCGACATTGAATCATCTGATGATTGGCTACCACGAGTTCCCCATGTTCGATTACTTCCATTGTGATTTGTGTTTGGATGGGACTATCAGAACGATGATGTTCATAGCCAAGTCCGACATGGGCTAGTATTTCTGTTGAATTGGTCATCGCCACCGCTCTTGTATTCATTTCATTATGGAGAATATGACAGACAATCTTTGCAGAATCGCTGGTTAGCCCGTTCCGCAAGTAAGCCAGGGTTTTTTCGGCAATACGCAATGTTTTTTGAGCCTGCATTGCACCTGCTTTTTCTTCTTCATTGATGACACTTTTTATGATGAGTAGGAAGATTGCAGAGCCAAATCCGTTAGCCATAATCATCGGCATGCCAATAAGTTCGACCAATGTCCAAGCCTTTTCAAATGGGCGAGCGAGCAATAAAATAATTATCATTTGAATCAATTCTGCAAGGGCTCCAATGAAAAAAGCAGATATCAGTTTTACATGCTTGTTCTTACGGTGAAACATTCCGGCAAGGAGTCCGGCAATAATCGCTGCTACGCCGCAGGCAATAGCGGTGAATCCACCTAATGTAAAACGATGCAAACCAGCGATTAATCCAGCACCAATACCCACTTTATAACCACCGAGGAGACCAGCAATTACGACCCCAATAACACGGGAATTGGCAATTGCTTCATCCGCGCTAAGGTCTGAAATCCAGCGATTAAATTGAAGACTGTCCGTACTAAGAGTTAGCCCAGAATATGTCCCAATGATTCCAAAAAAACCAAAGAAAATAATCGCAGTAAATTGCTGCTTTCGATTAAGCTTCTCTTGATAAATCATATCCTGAAAGAATGAGAATCTTGTGAAAATAAAGGCAATCATCACAAGGATACCAAGTCGTTCAACCATCGTAATCAACAATTCAAACATGGAAATCCCCCTTTATCAGGTGCTTAATTTTCACCCTAGTCTGCTATTAAAGCTTATCTATTTATTTTACCAGTATTTTTTATTACGTGTGAATTGAATTTTTAGTAAGATGGACGGTAAAGATGGTGTCAGGCACTGAAAACACTTAGTTTAACAAGTGTCCACAGACTACTAATAAAGTAAACCAATAGAATGAACAAACAAAAGGAGAAACGAATTGATGGACGAAGAGGACTAAGTCCTAGGTAATTAAGAGAGAATCAAAGTTTGATGTTCTGTTAGGATATTATGTTCAAAAGTAGGGGATATAGCCTCTTTTATTCAATAAAAGGGTAACAACAATAAAAAAATAAAGCTGGCATCAAGCCAGCTTTATACTCCATTTAAGAAAAGCTATTCATCATGGGATTCAGCAGGGAAAATACCTATAAAACCTCCATCAATAAAACCTGCTACCATTTCAGTTCCATCTATTGTTGAAATCGGTATTGTAATTATGATTACCCCACCAAAAGTAATATTCCTAATCACTTCGATTTCGCTTACACCCTTCCATTTATATAGACTTTGCATTTGTTCCTTTTTCATATTCTTAAACTCATCACTTTTTAATAGATTGGAAACCATCTTATTCTTTTCAGCACCGGAAATTTCCTCAGTCACGCAACCACATTCATCATTCTCTTCTGCTTGCACGGGACTCCCCGGCACGGCAAACATTAATAACAAAATCAAACTCCCAAATAACACCGATAAGATTTTTTTCATTTATCTTCCTCCTTATGTATTATCTATTACTATATTCCGCTAACTATCGACATAATCCTGCCTATAGTTTGAATACTTTTCGACAAATTAAAATCCCAACCAATGGATGGTTAGGAATTTTTTGTTTTATTAGGTATTAACAGGCTTGAATACAATTAGTTATCCATCTGTGTTTCTTATATTGGGGTATTTATTTTTTCACATCAATTAATTTGCTTGATTCATTTTTTTATCTCCTTTAAATATAGGTGAATGCTACGCTTCATCTGATTTTCTAGATGAAATCTTCCCTAAGTTTATCAAGTTTTGTATATTTTTGGAATGGACGGTTTCTTAAATCTAAATATATTGTAAGTTTTTCCTGTGGAGTGTCTCCAAATCACAAATAATGCATAGTTAAAAGAGGGGTGGATTATTCAAAATAGGCTATTAACATATAGAGGTATTACAAGCCTTAAAAAGGAAAACACCTTCACCTAGTGTATGAACTAGAGAAAGGTATTTTCAAAAATCATTTTTGCTTATAAATATTCCATTAGCTCTTTATTCTCAGGAACGCTCTTATTATCTGACATCCTTCTGAAAATAGTTGCTAAGATTGGACCTGAAATATTATGCCAAACACTGAAAATGGCACTTGGCACTGCTGCTAATGGTGAAAAGTGTGCAGTTGCAATCGCTGCACCTAAACCAGAGTTTTGCATACCAACCTCAATGGCAACAGCCTTTTTCTTCGATAAGTCCATTTTGAATAATTTCCCCAACATATATCCCAATAAATAGCCAAGACAGTTATGGAGAACGACTACTGCAAAGATGATTAATCCAGTTTTAGCAATGGCCTGTTGGCTGACAGATACAACCGCAGTCACGATAGCGATAATTGAAACAATAGAAACAAGTGGAAGCACCTTTACACTAGCTTGTGCTGGTTTATTAAATAATTTTTTCACAACTACCCCAAGGAAAATCGGAATTAGAACGATTTTTATAATGGAAAGGAAAAGTCCTGCTGGATCGACTGGGATCCATTCGCTTGCAAGTAATAAGATGAGTGCTGGTGTAACAAGTGGAGCAAGAATGGTTGTGATTGATGTAATCGTAACACTTAATGCGACATCCCCTTTTGCGAGGAATGTCATCACGTTAGAAGACGTACCACCTGGACAGCACCCTACTAATATAACCCCAACAGCAATTTCAGGTGGAAGTTGCAGACCCTTGGCAAGTAGAAAAGCGAGTAGTGGCATGATCAAAAATTGACCAAATACACCAATTGCCACATCCTTTGGTCGTTTAAATACTTCTTTAAAATCATTTCCGGAAAGTGTTAATCCCATGCCAAACATAATGATTCCTAATAATAGCGGAATGTGCGGTGCAATCTGTGTAAACATAGATGGCGAAAAAAAGGCAAGGAATGCAAATAATAGCACCCAGATGGCAAAGGTATTGCCGACAAATTGACTGACTCGTTCTAAAACTTTCATTTTTTTCCACCTCTGTTTTTTAAAAATTTGTAATGTTAAGTATTATAAAATAATATCTCAATAAACACAATAGTTTGAATTTTATTTTTTAAAATAACAAAGAAGATAATTTCAAGCTTTAATTCTTCCTTTATGGAAATCTGTAGAAATTATTGTAGTACCTGGCCCTACCTTTTGGAATTATATCTTACCCAAAACTTAAAAGTATTGACCAGTTACTACTAATAAAAATGGCACTCGAGGAGAGGTATCTTATTTTTAAAAGTAATGTGAGGAAATAATATTAGTTTTGTTCATGTGAATACCCTGGGACAGGATTTACAATCACAAATTTATCAATTAGAAAATGTAGGCGGTGAAGTAGTCTTTTCAAAAAAATTTACGGGAACAAAAGGAGATCGTCAGGAGGATCAGAAGTTGTGGAAAACGGTAAAGCAGGGTGAAACATTATATGTTACAAATAAGACAGCTAACTCTGCTCTACCATTGACGCCATTTCCACCAATAGGAAGATCAATTTTTGATTGCCAAGCAAAAAGAAAAATTGTAAAGAAGGAAGACCACGAAAATATAAAAAGAACCATATTAATGATGCTTTGAAGCTGATTGAAACACAGCTATACATTCAAGTTGAGGATATTACTGGAATATAAAAGCACAATCATCAAGTAAAAAAAACACCAGGAACAATTTAACTATGCCTTTACGAAGTCAAAATAAACTGAACACATTTCCTAAAACTATTACTATAATTTCAAGGGTTATGAAATTATGTGAATAAGTGAGCATTCGGGAGATATAACTATCTTACTGTGGAAGTTGAATAACAAAGCACCATCATTTTTTAAATATTAAGACACTATATCTGTTTATTTGCTTTGTTAGAAATACATCAGTAGGTCGTTGTTTTGCATTAATCATCATATGCCTGTTGCTAAGATTGAGAGAATGTGAGAACAAGGTGCGTTTTCTTAAACTAATTACAAAGTAATAGTGTGCTTGACAATTAAATTTTAATACCCTCGACATCGATTTGTAATGGGAATCTTATGAAAAAAGTGGTGCCGGTTGAACTCGTTTCAAAGATTATTTTAGCGTTATGCCGTGCAGCGATACCGAAACATACGGCAATCCCTAATCCAGTCCCTAGTACTTTAGTTGTAATGAACGGCGTCCCTAACTTATCGAGTATTTTAGGGTCTATACCGTTGCCTTGATCCTGAATAGATAAAACTACGGAATCCTCTTCAATAAACGTTCTAATGGTGATGTTTCCCCCGGGAGCCATTGATTCAAGCCCGTTATTAACTATATTAAGGATTAGCTGGCGCATTTCTTTTTCATCTAGAAGGAGTGCAGGTACATCCAAAAGTTCTAATTTTATCTCCTTTTGCTGGAAGGTAGCACTAGCTTGAATGAGGGGGACAATGGTCTCCACTACTAAATTAAGGTTTTTTGGTATCAATTTGGCAATCTTGTTATTTGCCAACGAGAGAAATTCCGTAATTATTGTATTTGCTCTATCTAATTCTTCAATCATGAGATTAAAAAAACTAATATCAATATCATCGTTATTTCTAGCTTTAAATAATTGTAAAAAGCCACGAACTGTTGTCATGGGGTTCCTAATTTCATGCGCAATACTAGCTGCCATTTGACTAACCAGTTGTAGTTGGTCCATTTTAACCATCTCTATTTGAATACGTTTTTGCTCGGTAACGTCAATAAGCCCTGTAATGTGGCATGGCAGCCCATCTAAATTGAATAATTGACACCAAATAATACCATGTCGGATTTCTCCAGATTTGGTGTGGAAGTCAATTTCTTCATTCGAAATAATGCCCTGATCCTTTAGCCGCTCCAAACGATCCTGCCTTACGTCCATATCTGGGCTAAAAATCAATTCTTTAGTGGTGTGACTAATAATCTCCTCGCGGGTATAGCCGGTACTAGAACACAATGCTTGATTGGCATCTATGAATTTCCCGTCTTCAAGTGTGATCAACATCATCATAATTGGTCCACCGTGAAAAACTTTGAAAAATTTCTCTTCGGATTGACGCAAGGTTTCTTCAGCCCGCTTGCGTTTAGTGATGTCGCGGATAAATAAACTGGTCAATAGTTGACCATCAACGCATTTAAACAGGTTGGATGTTGTTTCACCCTGAAATCTGGTTCCATCTTTGCGGATAAAGGTCAATTCACTATTTGTTTTACCAGTTTTGGCTCTTTCTTTAATCGCGTTAATAGTCCTTTTATCATCCATATCCAATACTGCATTACCACCAATTGTGAATAACTCTTCTTTTGTCCATCCAAGAATGTGGCATCCAGCAGGATTAACATCTAGTATTGTACCATCGGCTTGGGTTAACAAAATAGCATATGGGCTATTTTCAAACATGTCTCGATAGCGTTCTTTGCTATCGAGCAAACTCCGTTCTAACAGCTTTCTTTCGGTTATGTCGCTTACGCTACTTAGGGTTAAAAGCTCAGTCGAAATAATATCAGTTCGAATTTCGCCACCCTGGGTGTTAAGGTTATTAAATTTGATTTTATCAGGACTATTCTTGTTACTTTGTTGATTGAAGTATTCTTTATAGTACTTGTATTGGCTGATGCTAGTTTCCAATTCTTGATTTCGTTGCCGTAGTTTAATCAACTCACTAAATAGTTCGTCTTTCGTGCTAGATTCATTAATCAAGATTCATTCCTCCGCAATATATTGTCTAAAAATAATTTTTACTAAATTCAAATTCATTAAAAAGGTAATAAAATTTTATCATTTGAGGATTTTAAACGATTTTATAAGGACATTTTGAAGTTATCAATAGGATGATTGAGTAGAGGTAGCTAACAATAGCCTTTGAAATAGTGAGGTAACATTCAGACAATTAATACAAACCGAAAGATATTTTTACTAGAGAAATAACTTAAGAAAAATAAATATGCAAAAGTAGAGTTTGTGGGTGTATGTAATAGTTGTTAAATTGAGAAGTCCTAATTTGCATACTAGACTAATAAATACTAATAGTCATTATATATTTGAAATTTATTACAATTTAGTAAATTGTTTCTTTTGAACAGAGTTAATAATTGGCAAACTTAAAAGCTACTCTTCAATAAGCGGATAGAGCGAATGGGGCTCACATCCTTAAGATGTACTCCTTTGATACCCGAAAAGCATAATTGATTGCAAACTTTTACGACTGAATTTGACCATTTCGTCACCGGCAGCCAAGTATTTCAAAACTGTATTAGTAGAAAGACATACTCCGATATTAACCCACCATATAGTGTTGTTTTAGCTGATTATGGTAAAAAAGATTTAAGACAGGAATTTCGATACTTTTATGAAAACCATTAAAGGGAAATGGTTTTTACACCTATATGGTTTAAAAAGGGGAGAAATCTAAAGACATCGAAAATAAGTGCTGTTGAATTTGGTTGGAGAGACACGCTTATTCGGTATTTCCCGAAATCCAATGGTGTTATGTTATATTGGAAAGTAATAAATAATGGAATAGTTGGAGGGTCTGCTATGAATATTAAGTTAACTAAGATCGTTTCAGATGTTCAAAGAAAGATTAATTTTTCAGGTGCTGTATTTGTTAAAGATACGAATACAATTTTAGTAGATAAATGCTCTGGTTACGCCAATCGTTCTGATCAATTAAAAACGAATTCAGCGACTCGCTTTGGAATCGCATCTGGATGCAAACTTTTCACTGCCATAGCCATTTGTCAACTCGTCGAAGAGGGGAAACTTTCTTTTGATGCTAAATTATCCGATTGTCTGGACCTTGATTTTAACCATTTTGATGAAAAAATAACGGTCCATCATTTGCTAACACATACTTCGGGAATACCTGATTATTTTGATGAGGAAGTAATGAAGGACTTTGCGGATTTGTGGATAAAAAATCCAATGTATCAGATCAGAAAGACAAGTGACTTCCTACCATTATTCCAAAACAAGCCTATGAAATCCCAAGTGGGCGAAAGGTTTCATTACAATAATGCTGGTTATATTTTGTTAGGATTAATTGTTGAACAGGCGAGTAAACTTGCATTCTCTGACTATGTTCAAAAACGTATTTTCAATACAGCAAATATGACGGACTCAGGTTATTTTTCATTTGATTCTCTACCACCAAATACAGCATTAGGTTATTTAGATCACATTGATGGTAGTTGGAAAACAAATATCTATTCGCTTCCTGTAATAGGTGGCCCCGATGGTGGTGCATTTATAACGGTTACTGATATGGCTAAACTTTGGGATGCACTTTTGAAGCATGAACTTTTAAGTGAATTGTACACTAACCAACTATTATCAGCTCATACTCAAGTAAATGATGGTAGCTTCTATGGATATGGGATATGGATTAAGAAGGAAAAAAATAGAATACTTAAATTCCATATCATGGGATATGATCCTGGCGTGAGCTTTCATTCCGCTTATTATCCTGACACATCTATTAAAGTTGTTGTTTGCTCAAACAAGTCTGAGGGAGCATTTGAGGTAATGAGAGTGATCGAAGAAGAAATAAAAATCCTGTTTGGTAATTTTTATAGCAAAGATAATTAAGCAATTCACCACATTGGTTTGCGAATTAAAGCTAACTCTGTATGCACTAAAGTACGCTATGAAATGTCTTAAATCAAGTCATTAGCCACAATAAGAAAATCACCTAAATGATTAAACTTCTAACTTATTTTTCATACCGTTAATTGTTATCATGACTAACTGGAAATCCTTTCCGTTTATCCGTTCTCCGACTATGGCAATGAAATTGTTTTAGGCAAAAAATACCTTCTTAAATAAGTCATCTTGAAACTAAGTCCATTCCCTAAATAAGTGCATAGGATATGTTTATAAGTATGAAGGGATTGAGAAAAATGTACTATGTTCCTTATATGTATCCATATCAAAATCAATATCCTTATTATGTTAATGTACCAATGTATAACAACGGAAGACAGTCTGGTTACTGGACTTTTCCTAATGAGGTAAAAAATACAAACAGATTTGATTCTTTTCGCTCTTCCAACGGTAGAAGTTTAACAGATTATGGACCAAAACCATTTGTCGTTAATATCAATGAAGCAACGAAGCAAAACAATACGTATCGTACTGCTTTATGGACAGGAACACATTTACAGGTTACTTTGATGAGTCTCAATGTTGGCGAGGATATCGGTTTGGAAATGCATCCTACCGTTGATCAATTCTTACGTATTGAACAAGGCCAGGGGATTGTTCAAATGGGTAAGAAAAAAGAAAATTTAAGTTTTGAAAGAAATGTCTATGATGATTCTGCAATAATGATACCTGCTGGAACATGGCATAATCTAACCAATACAGGTAATATTCCGTTAAAACTTTACTCTATATATGCTCCTCCTAACCATCCATTTGGTACTGTTCATATTACCAAAGCAGATGCATTGGCTGCGGAAGAAGGCAACGGTCATGGCAATGGAAATACAGGTATTTTTGGTAAGACTCCAGATGAATGGATACAGTACACGGAATATCTAGTTAATGAAGGATTAGAGGATGTTAGACGAGGAATTAATGCTACTCACATTCTTCAAGAATTTATTCTAATGGGCGTTTTGGTAGGGAAAGGATATTCTCCTGAAAGAGCATATGAAATAGTGGAAGAATGGGAACGTACAGGAGAATCCAAACTTCTTCAACAAAGCAAGTCTAGGTAGATGGATAGATACAGGGTTTTATCCATACCGAAACAGAATTAAACCTTCTTAAACTTATCGGGACCGTTTCTGCAATATGCAGAGACGTTTTTTCATTTAAGAAGTAGTTGAAAAAGGAATGTGAACAAATAGTTAATATTTGTAACTCATAAAGGATTTTAGTATACCGCAATTGAAATATTAAAAGATACTGGGTTTGGCCTCGGAAAGAGTAAGTATTAATAACCATCTATTTATATGTATGTTTATCTGTCATTTACTACAAAATGGAGATGGAAATTCTTCCTCTGAAAAAATGACCAAGGTTGTTAGAAACGATGAAAAAATAGTGAAAATATTTTCTATGAGGAAGGAGGAAATATTTTGTTTTTAAAAATTGTAAAGAATGATTTCGGCAGGAAGAAAATCATAACTATGACAGTGCTTGTATTTATAACCATGGCAGTTCTTTTGGGAGCAAGTGCAACAAATATTATTGCAAATCTGACTCAGTCGATGTCGGAACTGCAGGAACGTGCAGTCCCATCTGACATTACCCAGATGCATTCCGGAGAATTTAGCCAAGCAGAAATCGATAAATTTACAGAAGAACAGCGTGAGAATATTGCGAAGCAGGAGACGATGGTTCTTCAGGGTTTTGAAGGAATGAATATACATTTTGGCAATAATGAAACGATGGCTGGAACGGTACAGGATATTTCATTTGTTGTACAGAATAAGAAATTTGATTTTATATTGGATCTGGATAATGAAAAGCTGGATGTAGAGGAAGGTTTTGTGGCGGTTCCAATCTATTTCATGGAAGAATATGACTTAAAAATAGGTGATTCGATTACGGTAGAAAGTGAAGGGTATTACAAAGAGTTTGTCATTTCAGATTATGCAAGAGATTATGAAATGAACTCTTCCCTAACTTCTTCGAAACGGTTTGTTATCAATCAGGCGGACTATGATGGAATGCTTGAAAAGCAGGCAGGGGAACTGGAATATCTTATTGAATTTAAACTGAATGAAACCGGGGATTCTCAAGAACTGCAGACTGCATACATCGAAGCGGGTCTTCCGGCAAACGGTCCACAAGTGGGAGGAACGATATTTCTGGTGTTTAATGCCATGTCAGACGCGACAGTTGCGATGGTAATTATACTTATCAGTATTCTGCTGATTATTATTGCTGCACTCTGTATCAGACTTACGTTTCTGGCAACGATTGATGAAGATTTAAGAGAAATCGGTGTTATGAAGGCAATTGGAATATCAAAAAAGGATATAAAGAAGGTATATCTTAACAAATACAGAGTCATGTCAGTGGTAGCGGGTGTAATCGGTTATCTGCTTTCCTTTGTCGTGGTAAATCTGGTTACCGGTAATATGAGACTTTATTTATCTTCAGATTCATCTGGAAACTTAAAATATCTACTTTCTCTTATTGCTCCATTATTTGTCTATTTCATGATTGTGATGTACTGCAAGAAAGTAATGAAAAGAATCGATAAGATTTCTGCGGTGGAAGCATTACGAACAGATATCATGGAGCGTGGAAAAAACCGAAAATACAGTTTTTCACTAC
>JAIMAD010000028.1 GCA_023512145.1 Bacillus sp. (in: firmicutes)
TTTATATACTGTCGCAACTCCATTACGTTTTTATATTTTAGAAGATCATCACAAATGGTTATTAACTGTTGCCGTGTCATGTCGTTGAATGCTGCCCAAGTTCCTCCACCTATTAACGATAAACCTAGCGCTGCAGATGCAGCACCCATACCTAATTTTCTTTTAATTGACATTTTTTCTTCTTCCTTGTTTTTTCTCATTTTTTGAGCTTTATGATTTTATATTGATCCTTATGTATCCATAAGGAATACACCCAACTTAAACAATCTTCCCGCTTTCCTTTTGTGAATATTCCAGTTCCTTTAGTGCTTTTAATATCGAAAATGCTGAGTATATTAATAAAAGGACACCTGGAATAATTAGTAATGATGCCATTCCTTTACTGGATTTAGCATAATCGATTAAATAACCCAGAAAGGGAATCGTTATACCTGTATATTTACCAACCACATTTTGTGATGTCACTGGTTGTGTATCAGGATCGTCGTTGTTATCCCCTTTGGTTTGATAAATTACTTGATTACCCTGTTGAATTACTTTAATTATTCTGTGAGTTACGATGATTTTTCCTGTTTCACAAAAGTAATAATATCTTTTACTTTTAATCTTGCTGTTTCACTTACTGGCGTAACAGCAATTATTGAACCAGTTTTAAAAGTAGGTTCCATCGATCCAGATAATACTGTTTTTAATTGGTTCCCTAGGAACGTTGGCTCACCACCTGAAGCCTTTGACGAAACTACCACAAAGATCATAAAAATTAATAGTAAGAATAGAATTCTGTTATTAAATTGCTTGTAATCTTCCAAATCCTTTTGGTCATTTAAACACCACTCCTTTCCTCTGTTCATATTGATAAATTCTTTATTTTACAAACATTTTTAATTAATGATTACTATTCCTTCTGAAACAGTAATCTTTATTCCAACAGATTCTTTACCTGATTTATCTATGGTGCTGATTCTATATGTGGTAGTGTTAGTAGTATTTAACTCTACTATCTGATCTTTAATAATTTCTTTTAATATATTTGTTTGACCATCAATATATATGTTGACATGACTGAATTCGCCTACAGGATTTTTCCATTTTAGAGCTACCTTCCCACTGTCTCCTTTTATATTCCAACTTAAATCAGTAACTTCTCCGATAGGCTGACTATTTACTGGAGTTTGAGGATTGGAATCATTTTCTTTTACTGGTGGAGCAGCACAACCAGTTATTGTTATCTCATCACTCCATGGACCCTTTCCTTCCCCATTACCATTTGCATGTCCGGTTTCATGGTAGGTTTTTATTGTGTAAATCCCATTGTTGAGAGGTTTGTAATAAATGTCATAATACTCTCCCTTGTTAGGGATTGGAAAGTATCCTGTTTCTATAACTGCACCATCCTTTGAATTACCTGTATCGTTCCAATAAACTTCGTATTTTGTAAGTTCATGATTAACACTTTCACCAGTATTAGTAAAACGTCCATTAATGCCTTCTTCACAAGTTCCACTTATACTAACTTCTTTTAATGAACTTTTCTCCCAATTTCCATCATTAGGTAGATTTTCATCCCAATTAGCATGAAGCGAATTTTCAAAGACCTCAACATCATTAAAGTAAGCACCCGTGTCAGATGTAAGATACGAACCTGTTAGGATCATGATGTACCAAATAGCTACCATCTGAATGACAATAACAAGGCCCTTGGTTTTCTTTCTAAATTGTTTAAAACGCGTTTTTCGAATTGTGATCCCTCCCACATTCGTTCGATATGTTTCCAAACTTGGATGAAGGAACAAAAATAGTGATAAAAACAGCCCCCATTCTATATTAGAATGAGGGCTGTTTTTTAGCATATGCGCGGAAACATTGTACCTGATAATCTAGTAAGCAAACGTTTTGACCCAAGTGGTGTTTCTAATAATAGTTGACCTTTCTCTTTACCGATGATAGAACCGATAACGACTGCGTCCCTTCCTTCTGGAAATTCCCGTAATATATCAAGTACTTTATCCTTCTCTTTAGCTGCAACTATAAGAATGGCTTTCCCTTCGTTGGCAAGATATAGTGGTTCAAAGCCTAATAAATCACAGGCACCATGTACTTCATCTTTCACAGGTAGATCCAGTTCAATGATTTTCATCGTTACCTGAAAATCTTCGGCGATTTCAACAAGTGTCGTTGCCAATCCACCCCTTGTTGGGTCGCGCATGATGCGAACTCCATCGCTATGGTGCATCACTTCATCTAGCATTCTATTTAGAGAAGCACAATCGCTGTTTATAGGGACAGTAATCCCCAACTCGCCCCTGGCAGCAAGGACAGCAATCCCGTGATCACCGATAGTGCCTGACACGATGATTGCATCACCTTCTTCAAATTCAAGGCTACAGCCGATGTTTGGCTCGTAAACGCCAATTCCTGTCGTGTTAATGTACACACCATCCGCACTGCCTCGTTCGACTACTTTTGTGTCGCCGGCTATAATCGAAACCCCTGTTTTCTTTGCTTCATTTGCCATATCATTGACAATCTTTTTTAATTCTTCAATTGGGAAGCCTTCTTCGATGACGAAGCCACAGGTTAAATAGAGCGGTTTTGCCCCGCTTACGGCCAAATCATTGATGGTACCGGCCACTGCTAATTTACCAATTGTTCCGCCGGGAAAGAAAATCGGCTTGATTACAAATGAGTCCGTTGAAACGGCAATTTTACCACCAGGGATGTCGACGGAAGCAGCATCAAACATGGCAGCTTTCCCGTCGCCAAACGCCTCAATAAACACATCCTTGATTAAGCGGTGGCTTAATTCACCGCCATCACCGTGTGCTAAGCTGATAAATTTCTCCATTAGAAACTCTCCCTCATGTATTGATATGTAGCCGCACAGCTGCCTTCTGCCGAAACCATGCAGGGCCCAATCGGATTCATTGGGTGACAGGCTTTTCCAAACAGTGAGCATTCCTGGGGGGAAATTAAGCCACGGATGACTTCGCCGCATCGGCATTTCGTTTTTCTTGGCTCACCAACTTTAACCGTAAACCGTTTCTTGGCATTATACAGGTCATACTCCGGTTTTAAATCCAAGCCGCTGTTCGGAATCACACCAATTCCACGCCACGCCTCATCACATGGTGTTAAGTATTTATCCATCCACTGGTGGATGACTTGATTCCCCGTTTTACTAACAATCGATTGATGGTTATTGACAATCGCAACCTGACCTGTCAATGCCAAATCAATCGACTTATATATACCCATTAGTAATTCTGCTGTTTCAAAGCCAGTAATTACACCGGAAATCTGGTATTCATCAACTAAATAACGATATGAGTCCGTTCCTAAAACGATCGATACATGGGCAGGTAGTAAAAAGCCGTCCAAATTCACTTCACCAGCATCTAATAAATAACGAAGAACCGGTTCAACCAGCTTTGTTGTCATCCAAATCGAAAAGTTTTCGATGCCTCTTTTTTCTGCTTCAGCGACCATGAGTGTCAGTATAGGAATGGTCGTTTCAAAGCCAACGCCTAGAAAAATCACTTCTTTGTCTGGATTTTCTTCAGCAACCCTGACGGCATCAACCGGTGCGTACAAGACACGAATATCTTTGCCGGCAATTTTTGAATCTAGTAGGGTTTTGTCGGAACCAGGGACCTTCATCATATCTCCAAACGTACAGATAATCCGGTTCTCTCCTTCAGCGAGCGCAATCATGGCGTCAATTGATCGTTGGTCGGTCACACAGACAGGACAGCCTGGGCCAGAAATAAGCCTTACATCGTCTTTCAAGCATTGCTTAACACCCGTTCGGGCCAGCGACATTGTATGTGAGCCGCACACCTCCATGAAAGCTGGATTCCGGCCAAACTTTTGCTGGAATTCTTTTGCTTTTTCGATCACGGTCACAACGAGTGCTCGACAAATTTCTGGGTTATTAGATTGTTTCAGAAGTTCGAGCATGGATTAGTTTCCTCCATTCCTCGACACTTTGTTTAGCGTATTCTTCATCGACAATGCTCATTGCCTGACCGGCATGAACAATTACATATTCACCAATTTCTACTTCTGGAATAAAAATAATCCCAACCGTTGTTTGTGAACCTAAGACATCAACCACTGCACTGTATTCATCTTTTGTGAGAACCTTTGCTGGTACACCTACACACATGTTTTTGCCCCCTTTTTTGCTGAAGCTACCACTAATTGCCCGTATGATAATCCCCCATCATTACATGGAACCAATTCAGGTACAAAGACGTTAAAATCCCTTTTTGTTAATTCAGATTTGATTCTTTTTCGTAAATAGCGATTATGAATGCTGCCACCTGATAACACAACGTTCCTATTAGCATCTGGTTTTTGGATTTGCACCTGCTCCATTACGGCAACAATTGCCTGCACCACGGTTTCATGGAACCTGCCGCTGATTGTTGAAATCTCCTTTTCTGCTAAGACATCCACTACAATCTCCTTGATCATCTTTGAAAAATCAATAGTTAGTATGTCTGTTTCCAATACAACAAATGGATAGGCCTCGTAAATAACCATTTCGTCCACAAGTTCAGCTAATAATATGGCCGCCTCTCCATCATAGCTAGACACTTTTGTTACCCCACAGATGGCGCTAACCGCATCAAACAGTCGGCCACAGGTCCCTGCGTAGACCGTATTTATCTTTTTTTCTATCATCAATTTTAATATATCAATCTCTGCATATTTATCTGGAAAAATCGCTTTCGCTAGATCCATACCTTCGACCCCGTGGTGGGAGATTAGCATTGCTGCTGCATTTCGCCATGGTTCACGAATGCACTTCTCACTTCCTGGAAGAGGAGTATAGTGTAGATGGGCCAGACGTTCGAATCGGGCCGTATCTCCATAAAAGATTTCGAAACCCCAAATGTGACCGTCAAGACCATAACCCGTTCCATCAAGAATGATTCCATATGACTGACTAGATATTCTGTGTTCATCCAAACATGCTGCCATATGTGCATGATGATGTTGTACTTCGATTAAGTCTTCGAAGGGATATTCTTTTACTAGCTTCTGAATATGATAATTTGGGTGGGCATCAATCACAGCTGTCTGCACCTTTGTATCAACCCACTTCAACAGGTGAGCTAATTCCTTCTGATAATGGTCTATCGTTTCAATATTTTCCAAATCACCAATATGTGGACCTACAAAAATCTGTTCATTTCTGCCAATAGTAAATGTTGTTTTTTGCTGACCGCCAAAGGCAATGATTCCCGTTACATCCTTATCGGTGGTAAACGGGTCGGGAACATAGCCTCTTGACCGTCTCAAAAAATCAAGCTTCCCATTATTCACTTGGACGACTGAATCATCGACAGGGTGGAGAATCTCGCGGTTATGGACTAGATAAAAATCAGCAATACCAGCAAGGTAGTGAATATATTCATCATCCTTGTATACGATAGGCAGCCCTGATGGATTTGCACTTGTCATCACAAGGCAGGAAAGCTCAGGGTCGGCTAATAGTAAATGATGGAGCGGTGTATAGGGTAACATCACACCAATTGTCGACATAGCTGGTGCAATACCTTCTGCTAACCCAGACTGTCCATTCTTCCTAAGCACGACAATCGGTGATTCTGGACTTTTCAAAAGGTCACATTCAGCTTTATTTAGTTCGGCAAGCTTCTCTACGGTTGATAGCGTAGCAGCCATGACTGCTAGCGGCCGCGATGGCCGGTTTTTTCGTTTTCGTAATTCAGCTACCGCTCGCTCATTGTGAGCGTCGCAACAGAGATGATAGCCGCCAATCCCTTTAAGTGCGAGAATTTTCCCTTCTTTTAATAGCGTAATTGTTGCCATTAGCGGATTCTTTGAATCTACTTCCACACCCAACACATCTAGTAACTTCACCATTGGTCCACAGGTTGGACAGGCAATTGGCTGCGCATGATGGCGGCGGTTGTTCGGGTTGTCGTATTCCTCACGGCAATCGTCACACATTGGAAAGCTTTTCATCGAGGTGTAAGGCCGGTCATAGGGTAATTCCTCGATAATCGTGTAGCGCGGCCCACATTGGGTACAGTTGATAAATGGATACTGATAGCGAAAATTCTTAGGATCGTTCATTTCCGCTAGGCATTCCTCGCAAACAGCTGAATCGATTGGAATCACCAGCATCGATGTGCCGCTCCGACTGCTCTCAATGATAGTAAAATTAATTGCGTTTTGTGGTTCAGTTTCCTCTATTACAATTTCATTTATTTTCGCTAGCCTCGGGGACTTTTTTTTCAAATCTGCTAGAAAAAGCTGAATCTGCTCAGACTCTCCTTCAAGATAAATCTTGACGCCATCCATATTATTTTGGACGGTTCCGTTAAGCTGATATACATCAGCAAGGACGAAGACGAACGGCCGGAAGCCTACGCCCTGCACTCTGCCCCGAACTGCTACCTTTACTGCTGTATGCATCGTACATATGCCCCTTCAAGCCAGGCGAACCATTCATATAGCCCTTCCTGTGTTCGCGCTGAAAGAGGAATTAACATTGATTCCGGGTTAATTTCAGACAAGTCTTTCCGAGCCTCCTCGACATTAAAGTCAAGGTATGGCAGTAAATCTATTTTATTTAAGATGACGAGCTCGGTGCGCATAAACATTTGCGGGTATTTTGGGATTTTATCGTTTCCTTCTGGCACGCTGAGAACTGCTACTTTATGGCGTTGGCCAAGGTCGTACCCTGATGGACAGACAAGATTCCATACGTTTTCAATGAAGAGTAGGTCAATCTCATCTAAATCAAATTCACCGAGTGCAGCAGCAATCATTCTAGCATCAAGATGACAACCGCCGTGTGTATTGATTTGAACTGCTTGAGCACCCATCGCCCTAATCCTGTCTGCATCCCTTTCGGTGGCTAAATCACCTTCAATTACAGCAATACGATATTTTCCTGATAAAGCCCTAACCGTTTCCTCTAATAGCGTCGTTTTCCCAGCTCCAGGAGAACTCATTAGATTGATGACCAAAGTATTCGTACTTTCAAATAGTTCACGATTGAAATCAGCGGCCTTGTTGTTGTTTGTTAATACATCTGTTCTCAATGTTACTTTCATTGTCACTTGCCCCCTTCATACGATAAAACCTGAAATGTCTCCCCTGTTAATATCTTTCCAGACGGAATGTTACAATTAGGACAAAGTGCAATTTTTTGATCTGGCCTGTACTTTTCATCACATAGGACACATTCTGCTTGTGCTTCTTCAAGATGAATGACAAGAACTGCACTTTTCGTAAAAAGCTGTGGATTTTGTTCACGAAAGATATCAAATGCCATCCGTAGTGCATCTGGCATGGCATTTGTGATTTCTCCTACAATCAATTCTACCTGTTCAATTCGTTTAATTCCCTTGGCTGCAGCGTCCTCTTGGACAAGCTGAAGAATGTCACCCATTAACGCCATTTCATGCATATCTATCACCTATTTCCTGTGCTTTTGAAATCCGATATACCATGTGTCACCTTTGGACTTAACTGGGAAGGATTCAAGCTCTAAATCTCCTAAATGTGTTTTAAAATTATATTCTTTTTGACAATTCAAACATTTTCCCGTTGAGTATAGTGTTGTTAACGTAATAATATTCGAACATACAGGACACACTCCGTTTAGTGCCTGCATGTTCGCTCCATTTCGTGTTACTATAACTGGCTTACCAAAGATAAATTTCATCTCCAAATCAGTACAACCATCATATTCGGTGCTGAAAGGAAGCCAAAAAATGCCGAGGGCCCGGTCAGCTGCCATTTCAACCTTTTCAATATCCTCACTTAATAAAGGCTCATAGACTGACTTCACTGTTTGGAAAAAGCTCCCCGCCACCTCCTTTAAGAAGTCGGCCCGTCTCACGCTACATTTCTCCAACGATTGACTTGATCAATAACCACTTTGGCAAGCTCCGCTAATTTTTTCTCGTTCGTTTCTGTTAATCCAATACCAAGCTGAAGGGATGTAGGCTGCATCCCATACATCACAATTTGTTTCGGGTATCTCTCTCTCAACTTTGCCGCTAGCAGCACCTCTTGAAAACCCATTTGGTGAACCGACAACTTTACACCAAAATAGGCAGGAATTTCGTCCCCCACCAAAGCTATGATTGTTCCAGGTTCCTTCCCGGCATTAATAGCATCAATGATGATTAAATTTTCTGCGTCCTCAACAGGACCGAGTAATTTCATACCATCAGTCAAACCCTCAATAATTTCGATATTTTCATCATCTTTTAAAGCTTCTTCTAACAATGGCAAAAGGTAAATACCAACACCCTCATCAGAAAAGAGGGTGTTGCCAATTCCTAAAATCGTAATTTTTACATTCTCACGTCTATTCATCATTTTTTTCTCCTACAGATTTTCTCGTTGTAGTTTTGTAGCCTGAAAACATAGATGAAATACACCCATTCCGTTCAAGATAGTCATCACGGAAGGCTAAGTAAACGTGAATGACGGTAAATAACATGAAGCCCCATGCGGCTAGATGATGCCATGAACGAATCGTAAAGCTATCCCCGAACAGATATGGCACCCAGACAAATAGCGTTGCCCAGAAGGATTCTGGCTGCGGCTCAAAGTACATATAGAAGCCCGTCAACATCACAATCCAGGAGCCAAGTCCGATAAATATCCAATAGCTTACCTGTGCCAGCGGGTTATGACCCACATAATGTGGTTTTTTATTTTTTAAAAAGATATAGAATTTAACAGTTTCATATAATTCTTTCCAGAAAATCAATCGTAATGGGTTGGATGTTGCAAACTTGTTTCCCTTCCAAACCCAATAAAGGCGGAACATGAGGTTAATGGTGAATAGAAATGCTGAAAAAAAGTGAACGTATCTCGCCCAGCCCATTAGATTTGAATAATAGGCCTCATCAGGAATGCTTGCTGCAGAAAATGGTTTTCCAATATAGAGCCCAGTTACCATTAACAAGATAATGGCCAGCATATTCATCCAGTGAAAAATTCTTACTGGTAATTCCCATACATATGCTCGCACTTCATTCTTAACAGGTTTATAAACGATGGTCCTATCAGTGTGAAATGAATTCTCGCTGTTAATACCTGGTTTATGTTCAGGTAACTTCCCTGGCAATTGATTCGGTAAATTTGGTATGAGTTCAGACATATGTCTCTCTCCTAACCTAAACGAATTTCAGTCGTTTTATTCGTTTCTAAATCTGTTAAGTGTACGGCGCATGCAAGGCATGGGTCAAATGAATGAATAATTCGCAATATTTCAAGTGGCTGTTCCTTATCTAACATTGGTGTTCCTTTAAGTGCTGCCTCATAGGCACCGAGTTGGTTTTTGTGATCACGCGGTGATGCATTCCATGTGGAAGGAACGACCGCCTGATAGTTATTCGTTTTTCCATCTTTAATATCAATCCAGTGACCGAGAGCACCGCGTGGTGCTTCCATCCAGCCTATACCTTTTGCACGATTTGGCCATGTACTTGGATCCCATTTCGAACGGTCAAAGGTCGTTTGGTTTCCGTTTTTCACATTGTTCAAGAGTTCATCCATATCATTGCGTAACCAACCCGAAATTAACACGGTTTCAAGTCCGCGAGCAACGGTACGACCAAGTGCTGATTGCAAGGCAGAAACTGGTAAATCAAGCTTTTTCAACGTTTCATCGACGATATTAACAATCTCTTCTTTTCCGGAAGCATAGCCGACCAGCATCCTTGCTAACGGTCCAGTTTCCATTGGATGCTCTTTCCAACGTGGAGCTTTTATCCAGCTGTATTCCTTATCCGTATCCAAATTATTATACGGTGCTTTAGGACCCGTGTAATTTAATGCGGTCTCCCCATCAAACGGATGCTTTCCTTTTCCACCTTTTTCTCCATCATATGTGTACCAAGAATGATCAACAAACTCTTGTACATGTTTTGGATCTTTAAGGTCAACATCTAAAACTTCCTTCAAGTTACCGTTTAAAATAATTCCCCTTGGCATTCTGTACAGCTTTGTATCGTAAATGCTCCCCGTTGAGAAATCTCCATAGCAGAGGTAATTATTTAAGCCGCCGCCATGCGTCCAATCTTTATAAAACGAACCAATCGCGAGTAAATCAGGAATATAGACTTGATTAACAAATTCTTTCGCTTGGTCGATAATCTGTGATACGTGCATTAATCTTTCCGCGTGTATTCCGTTATCACTGTTAATATCAAGCGGTGTTGCCATTCCTCCTACCACATAATGTGGATGAGGATTTTTTCCACCAAAAATCGTATGGATTTTAACAATTTCCTTTTGCCAATCCAAGGCTTCAAGATAGTGGGCAACTGCTAATAAGTTCACCTCTGGAGGCAGTTTATAGGCTTTATGACCCCAATATCCATTCGCGAAAATACCCAGTTGGCCGCTTTCCACAAGTTTCTTAATCTTATTCTGTACATCTGTAAAATAGCCTGGTGATGATTTTGGCCAAGACGAGATGGATTGAGCAATTTTAGAAGTTTCAGCAGGATTCGCTTTCGTTGCGCTGACAACATCGACCCAGTCCAATGCGTGCAAGTGGTAAAAATGCACCACATGATCATGAACAAATTGGGCTTCATTCATCATGTCACGAATTAAATGGGCGTTTCTTGGTATTTCTATTTTTAAGGCGTCTTCAACAGAACGAATGGATGCAAGTGCATGGACGGTTGTACAAACGCCACAAATTCGTTGAACAAATGCCCAAACATCACGTGGATCACGGTCTTTTACAATCAATTCTAGACCGCGGACAGATGTTCCAGAGCTAAATGCGTCATTAATCACGCCTTGTTCATCAATATCAACCTCGATCCGAAGGTGTCCTTCTATTCTTGTTACCGGGTCAACTACTATGCGTTCACTCATCTTCTCCACCCCGTTTATCCTGAATCTTCCTTAAAACTACTGTCCCTGCAGCATGAACAGCAATACCAGCAGTTGTTGCACCAATGACTGCTAACCCAACAGCGTCTGGATTAATTGTCGTTTGTGTTCCAGGTATTATGGCTCTTCTTGTATAAAATGGTGCGTTATCCCAGAAGTCTTTTTCGGAACAGCCAATACATGGATTTCCAGATTGGATTGGGTAGCTTACGCCGCCATTCCACCGCATTTCTGCACAGGAATTATAGGTTGTAGGACCCTTACAGCCTACTTTATATAAGCAATATCCTTGTTTTGCACCTTCATCATCAAAGTTTTCTACATACAGGCCTGCATCAAAATAGGCCCGACGGTTACATTTATCGTGAATACGATGACGAAAAAAAGCTTTTGGACGTCCATGTTGATCCAACTCTGGTACTTTTCCAAATGTTATGTAGTGTGCGATTACTCCAGTCATAACTTCAGAAATTGGCGGACAGCCCGGAACAAGGATGGTTGGTGTATCCTTTACAAAGCTGGTTACCGGTTTAGCACCTGTAGGGTTTGGATGTGCAGCAGCAATACCTCCCCATGACGCACAGGAACCATAGGCAATAATTAACATTGCTCCAGCAGCCATCTCTTGGAATTGAGCCTTCGCTGATTGTCCTCCTGCAGTTGAGAATGCATCATCTTCAGGGATACTGCCCTCAACAGCAAGAATATATTTTCCTTTATAATCCTTTAAAACTTGTTTCATAGCTGCTTCTGCTTGGTGTCCCGATGATGAGGATAGTACTTCAGAATATTCTAAGGAAATCATGTCAAGTAAAACGCTTTCAATTTTTGGTTGCGATGATCGTATAAATGATTCCGAACACCCCGTACAATCCTGGAATTGCAGCCATACAACTGGTACTCTTGTTTTTGTTTCCATGGCCTTAACCACTTGGTCTGACTGCGAGAACTCTAGCCCTAATGTGGCAGCTAAGGCCGTACACATTTTCAGGAAGTCACGCCGGTTAAATCCATGGTCAATCGCGGCTTCATATACTGTTTTTTGTTTCTTCATCCGCAAACCCCTCCACTTATCATGATAATAAGTAAATATTTATTCATGAAAATTGTATTATATTGGTAGGTCTTTCGTCTTGCATATTCAAAAAAATACACAAACAATCCTTAACTATATTTTCACAGTAAGTTCCTTAATTAAGTTGGATATATAGGAGATTCTCTGCACAAAAAAGACCTTAAGATTTTAAATCTCTTAAGGTCTTTTTTTATTTTATTCTGCATCGATTACTTCATTTTCTGCATCTTCTTCTTTTTGCTTTTTCAAGCGTTTCCGGTAAACAATCTTCGATAGATTAATACTGATTTCATAAAGCAATAACAGTGGCAGCGTTACAACAAAATCGGACATAAAGTCTGGTGGTGTAATAACGATAGCAATTAGTATTAGAACGAAATAGGCATATTTACGAATTCTTGCTAAAACAAACGGATTGATGATTCCAAGTGAAGTTAAAAACATTACCACCACTGGAAGCTCAAATAATATTCCAAATGGAAGTGTCATATTCAAGATAAAGCTAAAATACCTGTCAGCGGTGAAGTTTGTGACAAACATATCTGCACCCAAACTCACCAAAAAGTTAAGGACCATTGGAAAAATGATAAAATATCCAAATGAAAGGCCAATAACAAACAACAAAAATAATGCAGGTATATATGAAAGGGTTATTTTTCTTTCAAAAGGCCTTAATGCCGGTCTAACAAACAACCAAATTTGTAAGGCGATAACAGGAATGGTCCCAGCTAAGGCAACAACGGTTGCTAGCATGAAATAAATCCACATGATATCGCTTGGTCCTAGAACCATTAATGGTTCATCAAGATTACGTACAAACCACTTATAGATTTCGTCGACATACATAAAGCCTGCAATAAAAAAGACGACAAATGCAAGTGCGGTTACAATTAGCCGTTTACGTAATTCCTCTAAATGATCAAGTAAATTTAATTCTTTATCGTCCATGTAATCCCCTGCCAATTTCAAAGGTTGTTAAATGAGTACGTGTATAAATCCCAGCTTTCATATGCCAATGTGTTGTTTCTTACTTTAGACTCTAAAAGTTATACTCCATAAAGTAATAAAGATTGACATGTTTTCACGCGTCCTTATAGGTTTAAACAATAAGAAGAAAAGGTGTAAGATACAAAATCTCACACCCTATTTAGTCAAGTTTTTTCTTTTCTTCATCAATGTCCTTCATTACATCGTCAGTAAGTTCACGTGTTGATTTTTTAAATTCCTTTAACGTTTGTCCCATAGCACGACCAATTTCCGGGAGTTTCTTTGGGCCAAAAATAATAAGCGCAAGTGTTAAGATCAATATTAATCCGGGTATTCCAATATTTGAAAACATGGATATACATCCCCTTCAATAGTTGTATATTACTACTCCGATTATAGTACTCAAAAGTCATTTTGAGTAACTTATCTGCAATAATTCATAGTAAATTCACAATATATACTAAAAAAAATTCATAAGTGATCTTTAGCATTTTCAATTCCAAGCATAGATCACTATAGACAATTTACCAATTACCAGCTGTTAAGTCAATGCTTAATTTGCGTTGAATTTTTAAAATATTTTGACAATTATACTTTTATTGCATATAATTTGACTAATAGGGACTATACTATACTAACCATATGGAATGGATGTGATGAGGATGGAATTTTCACTACGTAGTTTCGATGGAGCCCTTCCTGTTGAGGTAACCATTGATGATGACAACGGGAGGTACACGATACGCAAAAGCGATCGAAGTGGCGAATATTTTAATAGTCCTAATGAATTAATAGCCTGGATTAAAACACATTTCCACGAGGAAGAATTTTGCCATCCGCATGAATTCCAAGGCATGCTTGCAAAATTAGCAGATTACGAATTAAATGGATCCTATTTTTAATACGAAATGAGCGAAGAGCACCAGCAATTTGCTGATGCTTATTTTTATGATGTCAAGCGTTGGTCTTTTCGGTTCATATACAACAAACATATTAGTAACCTAATCTTCCTAAGCTCCACTCAGCTGCTATGTTTTTCGAACATATCGCCTAAAATCATAATCATAGGGATTTTTTTCATTGCTTATACCTTTTTCGATGGATGTGAGTTCCCACTGACCTCCATTAAAATCCGGAAAGAATGTATCCCCTGAAAACTCTTCATGAATATGGGTAATGTATAGACAATCTACAAACGCAAAGGTTTCCTTGAAAATCTCCGCACCGCCAATAACAAAAATTTCTACGTCTTGCATTCGGCAATAATTCACAAAATCCTCAACAGAGTTGAAAATCGTGCATCCTTCACTTCGATAATCCGTTTGACGGGTAATGACGATATTTTCCCTGCCAGGAAGAACACGACCTATTGATTCATGGGTTTTTCTTCCCATGGCAATCGCATGACCCATCGTAATTCTTTTAAAAAACTTCAAATCCTCCGGTAAATGCCATGGCAATTGATTATCTTTACCTATTACACTATTTTCGTCCATGGCGACAATAAAGGATATCATACACTGACAACTCCCTTAATGTGTGGGTGTGGATCATAACCTTCTAAGGTAAAGTCTTCATAGTTAAACGAGTAGATATCCTTAACACCTGGATTGATTTTCAGGCTAGGTAATGGCCGGAGGTCCCTCCCCATTTGTAGGTTTATTTGTTCGAGGTGGTTTTGATATATGTGAACATCGCCAAACGTGTGAATAAATTCACCCGGTTTGAGGTCGCATACATGGGCAACCATTAACGTTAATAGTGCATAGGAAGCGATATTAAACGGGACACCCAGAAAGACATCTGCTGAGCGTTGGTAAAGCTGACAAGAAAGCTTCCCATCTGCTACATAGAATTGGAACATACAATGACAAGGCGGCAGAGCCATTGAATCAATTTCCGCTACATTCCAGGCGTTAACAAGTAGTCTCCGCGAATCAGGATTTGTTTTGATTTGTTCAATTAACCCACTAATTTGATCGACTGTTTTCCCGTCCGCGCCTGTCCAGGATCGCCATTGATGACCATAGACCGGACCAAGTTCTCCAAATTCATCGGCCCACTCGTTCCAAATGCGAACACCATTTTCCTGCAAATAATGGACATTTGTATCCCCTTTTAAAAACCAAAGTAGTTCATATATAATTGATTTTAGATGGAGTTTTTTGGATGTCACCAGCGGAAAGCCTGCCGCTAAATCAAACCTCAGTTGATAACCAAAGGTGCTAATTGTTCCTGTACCAGTTCGGTCTCTCTTTTGGGTACCATTTTTCAAGACATGCTCACATAGGTCTACATATTGCTTCAACTTGGACACTCCTTTAACTACCAATCATATTTTTTTATTTTACCATAAACAAAAAAAGTTAGAGAAGGTTTTTTCAAAATTTGCTCAAAAGAAAAAGCCACCATACCGGCAGCTGTTACTTTTATCTATGCATCCAAACCAAAGTTTCGGCACAGCGCTCCCAAACCTCCCGCAAAACCACTTGCAACTGCGTTGAATTTCCATTCCCACGTGTGACGGTAAAGTTCGCAAATAACCACAGCAGTTTCAACTGAAAAATCCTCACCAAGATCAAATCTGAGAACCTCATTTTTGCTCTCTTCATCAACAACACGGACAAAAGCATTAGAAACTTGACCAAAATTTTGATTTCTTGCGTCAGCATCATGAATCGTTACCGTAATTGCAATTCGGTGTATATTTGCTGGAACCTTACTAAAGTCGATCTTTATTTGCTCATCGTCTCCGTCACCCTCACCGGTCCTGTTATCTCCAGTATGCTCAACCGAACCAGAGGGGTGAACTAAGTTATTATAGAAAATAAAGTCTGAATCTTGAACTGCCTTGTTGTTTGCATCTGTTAAAAAAGCGGATGCGTCAAGATCAAAGTCGTGTCTACCGTGGTAATGGTTCGTATCCCAGCCGAGGCCGACAATTACCTTGGTTAACCCAGGATTGGTCTTTGTTAAATCAATTCGTTGTCCCTTTGATAAATTAATCCCCAAACAGATCACCTCACAATGAACTTTATTGTTTACTTAACTATATGAACGAACAACTTCACTAAGGGTGCCAGCCGTCGTACCAGTACCTACAGCAGCGAACTTCCATTCAGTGCCGTGGCGATAAATTTCTCCAGCAACAAGGCATGTGAGCCCACTATAATTATCTGATAAATTGTAGCGGATAAGCTCAGAATTGTTGCTTGGATTCACGACCCTGATAAACGCATTTTGAAGCATCCCGAAATGCTGTTTTCTTTTAACACAATCATAAATATTCACAATGAAAACAAGCTTTTCAATAGTTGACGGCACCCTGCTTAAATCAACCACAATTTGTTCGTCATCACCGTCACCGTCACCAGTCAAATTATCGCCAGAATGTTGAACACTGCCTTCTTTGCTTTTCAAATTTCCGAAGTATACGACATCCTTATTGTTTTGAAGCTTATCATTGCCACCTAACATGATTACGGATGCATCACAGTCAATATTAGCAGCAGCTCCGCCACCAAAAAGAGAACCTAATAATCCGCCTTTCCCGCCGCTTTGAACCGGGTCCCAGCCCAAGCCCACAATAATTTTAGATAATCCTGGATTACTTTTCGTTAAATCGATTCGTTGACCTTTTTGTAAACTAATAGCCATATCAATCACCCCAATTTAGAATTTAGTAAAAAAATAACAATAGGTTCACTACGATTGTTTCAATTGTTTAAAGTTGTCTTGTAACTGCTCTAACCGTTTTGTTCCTTCGATCCGCATTCGTTTATTTTCTTCTTCAATTGCTCTTGTTTCCTGCATGCCTTTGATGATGATATTCCAAGATTCTTCAATGGTTTCTATTTTAATACTTGGTGCTCCAGCAAGCCTAGCAATATCGGTGCTTTGCTGCGATATATTCTGAGCATTTTTAAGGAGCATTTCATTGGTCCTGCGATCAAGCTCACTCATTGAATCAGCAACAAGCTTTTGTCTTTTTGCTGCCATTGCTTGAATTAAGCCATTTTTAAAAATAGGGATGGTCGTCACAAAGGCAGAGTTGATTTTTCCTATTAGCTTTGTATTTCCTCGCTGCAAGAGACGAATTTGTGGAGCTGTTTGCAAGGAGACCATTTTTGCCATTTCTAAATCGTAAACCCTTTGTTCCAATAGTTCAATGACATTTTTCAGTGAATCAGCTTGCATAGACGCTAGTTGATCGCCTGAAGCAGACCGTTTTTCAAGTTGTGGAAGCTGAATATTCTTAAGGTCCTCCACTTTTATTTCCCCAGCAACAATGTATTTTTCAAGTGTCAAATAGTATTGGTAGTTTTGCTCATACATTTGTTCAAGCATCGTTGTCGAGTCGACCATTTCATGCTGGTATTTCGAAATTTCGATATAGACCTTGTCAATTTCCGACCCCATGGTTTGATATTTTCCAAACAGCTTGTCAATCACTTTTCCACCTTTATTGAAGAGCTTAGCGAAAAAGCTACTGGAGGTTTTTTGGAAATCCTTAGCATCAAATTTATCCATGATACGGCCAAGATTTTTTAGAAGCTCGCCTGAATCTTCTACCTTTGTCATCCGCATATTGTTTAATATCTGGT
>JAIMAD010000295.1 GCA_023512145.1 Bacillus sp. (in: firmicutes)
AACTACAATAATTGGGGAGATAGATATGAAACAGTTATCCGTTATTTTTGTCCTGATTTTCAGTTTCTTTTTATTTACTAACGACACATTTGCAAGTAGTAGCTCTCAGTTAATTATTATTAACAAAAAGACAAATACTCTTGCTTTTTATGACGGCGGTAAGTTAGTTAAAACCTTTAAGGTAGCTACAGGGAGATCAAGTGATTTTACCCCAGAGGGGAAATTTAGGATTGTAAACAAAATTGTCAATCGACCGTATTATACGAAAAATATTCCTGGTGGCGATCCTAGGAACCCTTTATGTGACCGCTGGTTGGGATTAGAAGCAAGGGGTACATACGGGACAACCTATGCCATTCATGGCAATAGTAATGAAAGCTCTATTGGTAAATATGCAAGTGCAGGCTGTGTACGAATGCACAATGAAGAAATACGTTGGCTTTTTAGCCAAGTGGAGATGTACATAACAGTAATTATTACAAATACAAATGACAGCTTTGATTTGATTGCTGAAGCAAGTGGTTATGTTGTAAGTATAAACGTCGATGCTGCTAGCCCCAATGTTACAAATGGGTGGGTCCAAATTAGTGGTAAAAAGTATTTTTATGCGAATGCGGTATTGAAAACAGGCTGGCAAACCCTAAATGACAAGAAATACTTTTTTGATGAATCCGGAGCAATGAAGACAGGTTGGTTATCTAATGGTGACAAGAGGTATTATCTTAATAACAAAGGTGTTATGGAAACGGGCTGGCTAGAAACTGGTGGAAACAGGTATTATCTTGATATCACCGGTGTGATGAAAACAGGTTGGATAGAAGACAGCGAAAAGAAGTACTATCTTGACGCCTCTGGAGTGCTGAAGACTGGATGGCTAGAAGACGGGGGCAAGAGGTATTATCTTGATAACACGGGTGTGATGAAAACTGGATGGATTGAAGATGGTGGCAAGAGATATTACCTTGAAAACAATGGAGCAATGAAAGTCGGCTGGTTAGCTGACGGCGGGAAATGGTATTACCTTGATGAGACTGGCGCTTTAAAAACTGGCTGGTTATCAAAGGGTGAAAAGAAGTATTATCTTGATAATAGCGGTGTGATGAAAACCGGCTGGGTAGTTGACAGTGGGAATTGGTACTATCTTGACAAGATTGGAGCTGGTTTGAAAACCGGCTGGGTAAATGATCAAGGGCATTGGTACTTTTTAAATGCTAGTGGTTACATGAAAACTGCCGCTAACAGCAACGTGGATAATCCTGACAATAGTGAAGTCATCAAAACCGGGTGGTTAGATTTATCCGGGAAAAGGTATTACCTAAATAGCTCGGGTGCAGTGGTAACATACTGGTTAAAATATGAGCATAATTGGTATTATCTCAATGTAAGTAAAGACATGGCCACTACTGCGATGACGGATAAATAAATTGGACCGGTGCCAAATAGTAGCAAACATAATAGTTAGTTAGTTATATGGATGGATTGTTTAAAGCGCCTTTTAATGGGGCGCTTTGTTTTTTTTTTGTTAAAAAGTGATAATATTGGTATATCAACAAGTGAATAGTTGAAAGGGAGTAATTAATCATGTCAGTTATAAAAAAACTGCAGTTTATGGATCAAGGACAGTCTGTATTAATTATCAACGCTCCAAAGGCTTACGATGAAGTTATCGCTACATTTGAAGGAGAAGTCCATCAACAGGCTGAAAATGCGGGTGGCTATGATTTTGTGCAAGTGTTTGGAATCAACAATGAAGAGCTTCAAACAATCGCTAAGCATGCTGAAACAAGTGTGAAAGAAGATGGCTTGTTCTGGATCTGTTATCCAAAGAAATCATCCAAAGTCTATAAGGGATCGGATTGTAGTCGTGAAACGGTGATGTTTTTGCTTGCAGATGAAGGTTATGAACCTGTTCGGCAAATTGCCATTGACGAGGATTGGTCAGCATTAAGATTTCGCAAGCCTAATAAAATTAAAACGATGAATCGAAGTTTTGCGGTAACGGAGGAAGGTATAAAACGGACCGAGTTATAAGGGACTTGATTTTTCAGGAAAAAGAGATAGTTCAGCCAGATTGCATTAAATGGAAGGTTACTTCATTTAATAAACGAGCTAATAAGTTAAAAGTAAAACCCTCCTCGAGGTACTGAAAAAGCCTTCCTAATTAATTTGAAAAAGGTATAATATCCCATATTCTGAGGGAATTATACCTTTTTAATTAGGCTGTATAAAAACCTATATTGATTGGAGCGAAAAATCAATACCCAAGTTCAACACAGCCTATATTTCAGTGCCTCACCTGCCCTCTTTTTTTCGAAGAGGTTTAATTCTTTTGGCATTGATGTAGTACTCATTTCTAATTAATGCTCTTTATTCGGTAGCCTTTGGCTATGATGGCCTTTGCCTTGAGTCTCTTTATTTTTTTTATCCTTTTCCTGTTTTTCCTGAAGATCTTTTACAAATTCATGTGTATTTTTGTTATCCATGCAGTTAAGCCTCCTAAATAAATTGAATCATATTTAGTGTGACCACGTCGACAAGGAAATATGTAAGTCAACAAGATACACAACCCTAAGCAAATATTTACCGATAATTGGCAAATAAAGTTCCCTTCTAATGAGAAGACTTTTTACTTATTAAATAATACCCTGCTCAATCATCGCATCGGCAACTTTAATGAAGCCAGCGATATTTGCTCCGACAACCAAATTGCCAGGATACCCGTATTCTTCGGCAGCCTTGATGCTTATTTTATAAATATTAACCATGACGTGGTGTAGTTTAGCATCCACTTTCTCAAAGGACCAAGATAATTTAGCACTGTTTTGAGCCATTTCTAAGGCTGACACTGCGACACCGCCTGCATTTGCCGCCTTTCCAGGACCAAACAAAACCTCACTGTTTAGGAATACATCAACTGCTTCTAGTGTTGAAGGCATGTTTGCCCCTTCACCGATTGCTTTGACGCCGTTTGCGACTAATTTATTGGCTGCTGTTTCATCAATTTCATTTTGGGTTGCACATGGTAAGGCGATATCACATGGAATTGACCAAATTCCTGAGCAACCTTCAAAGTAATGTGCTTGTGGATGGAACTTTACGTATTCACTAATTCTTTTTTGCTCGACTTCCTTCAATTGTTTCAATGTTTCTACATTGATACCATCTTCGTCATAGATATAACCGTTGGAATCGCTGCAGGCAACGACACGGGCACCAATCTGGATTGCTTTTTCAATCGCATAAATGGATACATTGCCTGAGCCCGAAACAATGACGGTACTTCCGCTGAAGCTAAGTCCTTGGTCCTTTAACATTTCATGGACAAAATAAACGGTGCCATAGCCAGTGGCTTCCTTCCGAGCTAAACTGCCACCGTATCCGATCCCTTTTCCTGTCAATACCCCTGCTTCAAAGTTACCGCGAAGTTTTTTATACATTCCAAACATATAGCCGATTTCTCGTGCCCCAACGCCAATATCACCTGCTGGGACATCGATATCAGGTCCGATATGGCGATAAAGCTCACTCATAAAACTTTGGGTGAAGCGCATAATTTCGCCGTCGGATTTTCCCTTCGGATCAAAGTCAGCGCCCCCTTTTCCACCGCCAATCGGTTGGCCGGTTAAGGAGTTTTTGAAAATTTGTTCAAAGCCTAGAAATTTAACAATACTACTATTCACGGATGGATGAAAGCGTAATCCACCTTTATATGGTCCAATTGCACTGTTGAACTGGACACGGAATCCACGGTTAACTTGGACCTTGCTACAATCATCGACCCATGGGACTCGAAAAGTAATTGTCCTTTCTGGCTCGACAATTCTTTCTAATATTCCGTTCTGCATATATTTTGGGTGCTTCGCAAAAACAGGAACAAGGGAAGCAAGTATTTCTTTAACGGCCTGATGGAATTCACTTTCAAAAGGATTGCGGTTTTTAACCATTTCGAAGACTTCATTTACATAGTCCTTTGCCGCTTTTGCACCTGATTGTTTCACAGCCTCGATTGTTTGCATGGAACTCACCCCTTTATTAAAAGTTTGTTGAAAAAATAGTATAACCGATTTAAGCGAATATTCATATTTTTTACATTCTTATTATTTTATTATTAATCAAAAAACTATGTAATATGGAAAATAAATAACAATAATTATAAAAATGGTTTTATTTGTAAAGTTGTGGAAAGGATTCAACTATAATTACCCATGCAGGGAATAAACTATTATGCTAAAATTACGATTAACGGATTATTATAGTGAATATGTTATTAAAAGAAGTTGAATGCTCGTGAAAATATAATTGTATTAGTAAACTTTGATTTGGTGGTGTGTCAATGGTGCTACCTACTACTATTGTCTTAGCAAATGGTACATTAAATGATCAGTTAATCCTGAAAAAGGAAACCCTCTATAAAGGAATGAATGGTAGATTCGTAGAAAGATTCTATCTGACTCCGACAAAAAGCTATATTTTTAAACCATTGACGAACAATGGCCAATTAGGGAAAGAGGCCTGGATTCATGAGCATGTTCTCCCCCTATTTCCGCCTATTTTCCCAAAGATTATCGCCTATAAGATTAGTGACCATCCTGATCTCAATTGGATGATTCTTGAAGACTTAGGCACGTTGTCTCACGAATTTAATGAAGAAAGTATCTTGGATGTGATAAAGTGGGTTGCCTGGTGGCACTCACTCCCACTTGAAAAACTAGCAAATATCCCAATAACGGGGTTGAAACCACAGATTGAGGAAATTGTTTTGGATATTCGATTAATGAAGGATGAATTTATGGCGTTGGTGCCGGGTTTAAATGTCGAAGAAAAGATTATTGAGCATATTTACAAGTTGCTTGACAGAAATGAGTTTTCCAATAAACTAGTTTTGTCCCATGGTGATTTACATTCAGGGAATTTTGCTGCTGTGGAAAAAGGAATCGTGGTGTTAGACTGGGAGCATGCCCATTTAAATTTGGCCTACTGGGATTTGTACCATCTGATTGATATGTCACATCCCCTTTTTCCTAAAAAAATGACTAGTCAGTTTAGACAGCGTGTTTTGGAAAATTATCTCGAACAAGTAGTTGTTGAGGTGGAAAGAGATGTTTTCATCAAAGAGTATTATTTGTTCTCAGCTGTTTTCTCTATCTGGATGATTTTACTCATTCAAAAGGACTTAAAAGTGAACGATGGAAATTGGTCGAAGAATCAACTCGAAAATCAACTAAAAGAGACGGTATCGAGTCTTATGCAGTGTTCATATTCCCTCTATTCAATTTAAAAAGGCTAACCCAGCGTAAAAACTGGGTCAGCCTTTTTTTGTCCAGCTTAATGCTTTCAACGGCTAGTGTCCTTCGCTCTTCGAGTAAAAATCGGGTTTAGGGATTTTTACCTCCCTAGTGATAAGTCAACATCGGATCGCTTCGCTCTCTGTGTTTCCAATACTCACTCGAAGTGCGCAAGGAAAGTACGCCGCTAAACGGGCGCTTGCGCTTTTCTTAGTATCAAAATTCAAATCTTTAACCTCGAGTAAATGTCTAGCAAGTGTTTTTCTTACAAAATTATGCCTTTTGTTCCGTTAATTTGATGATTTCAATGACAGTATTTGTTGCTTTAATCATATTATCGACGGAAATAAATTCGAACTTGCCATGAAAGTTTTCGCCGCCTGTAAATATATTTGGTGTTGGTAGACCCATATAGGAAAGCTGTGAACCGTCCGTACCGCCACGGATTGGTTTGACGATTGGCGTGATACCCAAGCTTACCATCGCCTCATGGGCAAGATCGACAATTTCCATGACTGGTTTAATTTTTTCACCCATATTGTAATATTGGTCGTTCAATTCGAGCAGTATTTTGTCACTGCCGTATTTACCCTTAAATTCATTGGCGAGGTTTTTCATCAGTGCTTTTCGCGCCTGTAATTTTTCGCTGTCATGATC
>JAIMAD010000296.1 GCA_023512145.1 Bacillus sp. (in: firmicutes)
AGGAACTGTCTAGCCTTTACCTGAGTATTGTAACCAATCTCAATTTAAGCTAGAAACATCTCGCACAACTAAACTGCTCGTTAGTTTAAGTGAAAATATTCACAATCTCAAAGATAGATTCAAACTCGATTAATCTAATAAAACACCCCTTTAGGCAACCATATCCAAAGGGGTAAAACGGCTTAACTTTCTTTAAAACGGTACATCTTTTTAATAATCGGTACGACTTTATTTCAAAGCTACATCCATGCTTATCAATAAACCTGTTGGGAAAACATGTTGCTTTTCAAAAGACGTTCCTGGACTAATGAATTGTACTTTTTGCCGATTGTAGGATGTTTAAAATCGGCTAAGCTTTATTATTTGAATCAATTTCATAATTCAATTTTTCAGTAAAATATACGAAAATTCAAATAAAAAATAAGTAATACGAATGCTTATTTCAGCTTGTCAAAAATCGAATATTACAACGGTCAATAATTTAAGGGGTATTGCATAAAAGAACAAGACATTAACTAAAGTCTTGTTCTAAATCATTAATCCCATATCTTTGGGCGGTCAATTCCCATTGTTCTCATATAATCTAACAACTGACCTGTGTGAACAGATTCGTGGTAAGCGATACGCAATAACATACCCCCAAGTGTTCTAACATATCCTACATCAGAAAGGTCTATTCTTATATTCTCTAAATCACTTACACTAATTGTCTTAATATATTTTAAGAAATTCTCACGATATGGCTGTGCAAATACAAGTTCATTATCTACCGTTGTAAAATCCTTGTCTTTAAAAGGATTAGATAGATTGGATAATGCTTTACTGCCTCTTCCGATAAGAACTTGGTGATAAAGAAACTCACCTTCTAATAAATGTCTAATCATTTCTGCACAAGTGAGAGCCTCTTCGTCAGGTTTCCAATTCAGCTTTTGTTCAGGGATTGCTTTCCAAACCTTTATACTTCTACTTCTTACTTCTTCAAAGTTGAGAATTATTAAATCATTCACATTCATTAATTTGTCATCCCCCTTGTTTTATCCATAGGTAGATTATACCAAATTTATTATCTCGGAGGGCCACTAATTCCACTCTTTTTTTTGAATTCTCCAGTTAAAACACTCCTTAGATTCCTAAGTTTTCTTTCGTTGTAACCAAAAATCCTGACTCTTAGTTTTAAGAGTCAAAACTGAGATTATCACAAACATTTAAATTTGTGTTTTCTCAAATTATTCAATTTTGTTCTACTGTACCTACACTCCAGCTAATAGGATGTCAATATCTTTCTCTAAAAATTTCATTTTCCTTATGTTATACTATTTTTGGCCATGCCAAATAACCATCCAAATGTACTTTGGAAGGATATTCCTTCGTTTCACAAAACCGCCAATTATGCTAAATCAAGGAACGCTTCTTTTCTCTTCAATAAAGCGTAAATCCAATGAAGGAGCTTATTAATACAGGCAACGATTGCCACTTTAGATGGCTTTCCTTCTGATTTTTTCTTATCATAGAATGCTTTAAGCTTTTTGTTTCTTGAACTCCTTATGTCGCATAATACCGCAAGATACAGGGAATGGCGTAGTCTGCTCGAACCCCTTTTGGTAATACGGTTGATTGTTGCCGTAAACTTGCCCGACGAGTGCACACTTGGATCCACTCCAGCGAAGGCAACGAGTTTTTTAGGATGATTAAACCGATCGATTTCACCAATCTCAGAGATAATCGTTGCAGTGATTTTTTCTCCGATTCCCGGAATCGATTGGATGATCTTGTATTCTTCCACTTCATTTGCCAAAGTCACGATACGATCTTCCAAATCAGAAAGATGCCCTTGGTACTGAAAAAGCAACTCAATATACATACGCAGATTAGTTAAGTGACTTTCATACACGACTTTTTTAAATGGATTTCGAGATGCGGAGTCCATTATTTTTTTTGCTTTTTCCCTTGCCCACTGACCAGATCGGCTAGGACAGAAATCCCTAACACTCCCTACCAATTTACTTTCCCCAGCTGTTAATACGGCCTCTGAAGTCGGGTATTCCTTTAACATCCATAAAGAAACCTTTGAATATATATCTCCAAAAACTTTCCGGTATTCAGGAAACACTTGATCTAAAATGGTGTGAAAATGAAGTTTAGCTTCCACATACATATTTGTTACAATCTCCTGTTGTCTTGACAAATTTCGAAGGTTTAGTAATCGAATTCCTCTATTTCTATGAGGCTCAAAATCTTCTTTGTAATTAAGGACACACAACTGATACGCATCGATTGCGTCTGTTTTTACCTTACGTAAACTAGACTTTTTTGCCTGATAAGAAATAATAGGATTTAGTAAGATATACAGAATCTTGTGTTCGTCCATGTATTGAACAACGGGGGAATGATAATGCCCCGTAGATTCTAATATGACCATAGGCATTTGCCCAGTCATCTCTTCAACCTCTTTTAAAAATCCTATAAAGTGATCTAAGTCTTCACTTGTATGTTTTATTGAAAAGCTTTTTCCATACGGCTTTGACTTATCTAAAAACGCCTGAACTTGGCTTTCTCCCTTTGCCACATCCAGACCAACCACTGGATTCATCGTACTCTCCTCCTCCAATTATTAACCAGTACCCCTAATCCTCCATGTAGTATCATAGCTTCGCTTGTTATACGAGATCGTTGTCCCAACCAGCCTCAAACATGTTTCTACAAGTAGAGGGCGGACAGTTTAGTTGACGGGATCAATGCACCACGCACCCGTACGTCCTACCCTGGCTACTGATATAATAATGATTCTATTAAAAAAAGGTCAACCAGTAAAATAAACTGGTTAACCTTATAATACGAAGCACCCGTTTGTTTAAGTGTATTTCTTCACAATCTATACAGGAAGTTATTTGTATAGGAACGCTGCCCTTACTTTGTAAGCACATCAAAAGGGGGTCCTAAACAGTGTGGTAAAATAGATTTAAAACCCATTGACGGAGGATGTTATGATTTGGTTATTGTTGCATGTTTTTGCTTTAGTGATGGGATATCTCCAGGTTCCGATTTGGTTCATGTATGGCGTATTGGCAGTCATGAGTATTTTCTTTTTAATCCGAAACCCACTTGTGTTTGGAAAAGATCCCGAAAAGATGATGGCGTACCTAAAAAAATCAAAAGCACAGCATTTGCAATTCCTATACCATTTTCTTAATAGGGATCTATCGGCGGCGGAACATGGGATGGGGAAGATCCGCTCGAAAAAAGCGAAACAAGTCTCCGAACTGGCTCTTAAGGGAACGGAAAGAATACGGAAAAGCAAAAGATCTCCTTGCGAAAATGAGTGGACATAAGACAAAGTGGTACGCTTTGTCGGATATCGCGATTCAGGAAGAGGACTCCGATTCATTCAAACAATATAATGAAAAGATTAATGACACGTTCCTTTTAAACATGTTGGAAGTCGATTAAGCCGTATTTGATGGGAAAAAGGAAGAGGTGGTTGCGCTGCTCGAAAACATGATTCCTAAGTTAAGAGGTTATAAATTACTGACAGCCGTCCAAGTCTGGAACCAAATACTTGAAGGAAAAGTCTGAAAGTCCGATAGCATTCGTTTTGGGACTTTCATTTTATAATTGTGATATTGCAAATACGCAATATCACAATTATATCTCAAAGCATGATGTTCCGTCTGCCTTCTTACACTAACTTGCCATTTAACTTATCAGAGAAGAAAAATGGACTGCTGAAACAGTCTATCTTTGTTCAATTCTTGCGCCCTTTTATTGAAGATGAGGATTTTACATTTACAATCATTTTTCTAACAGCTTTGTTAGTATTTTTTCAAATTTGTTAGCACTCATCATCTCGTGTGTAATAAATTTCCCATTATAAAACAGACCAAAAGTTGTCCAAATAGTAGGCGCATTTTGTGCTTCTTCTTTGGTGGTCAATTGATGCGTAGTAAAGGTAACCCCACTATTCTCTGCAATCTTTCTTAAATCTTCCAAAATACCTACAGCAAAGGGACATTGAGCAGTATAATAAATAGCTATACCTTGTTGGGTAACTGAATATTTTCCATTACGTTTAAAGGAAGGTCTAACAGCTTGGTCATTCCACGATAATGAAACCAGATCAAAATAAGGATCTATTTGATCTACTAACTCAAATCCCATATATTCAAAAAAGCGTTTCTCACTCAAGTAAGGATACTTTTTATTTCCCACAATATGTACGATTCCATCCATACCTCGAGCCATAGCGTCTTCTTTACACTTATCAAGCAATTGTTTTCCATATCCATTGTTTTTGTATTTACCAGAAACCCATAGACAATTGATATACATATAATTAGGTGCTTGAATAGGAATCCATGCCATCTCAGCAGGTAAATATTCAATAAATACTTTTGCACGTTCGTTTAAACGAAATAAAACTAATCCTTCATCCATTCGCTCCGTCAACCATTTCTTCTTCTCGTTTACTGCTTTCTCATATTGTTTTGCACCTAATGCACAACATATGTGTTCATTTTCAATATTATTTTTTGTTATTTGAATGTATCCCATTTCCCCTACACTCCTACCACAATTATACAATTATCATATCATATCCTTAAAGAACCCCATAATTCTTCAACTGAAGTTAATTGAATAACTTAGAGATTCGATCCAATTTCTATTAATTCATTCTCTTGTTCAAGAATATGGCTCTTTACATAAAGAAAGACGCATTTCTTATTCTGAAATAGCGCCCTTTTCTGGAATAAGAGAATTAACATAATTCACCTTATCAGTAATCAAAAAAAGCCATCGGATTATACGATAGCCCTCTCTTCATTTACCATTAAATGTCCCCAAAAAAAATTAACGTTCCTCCACTCCTTCCTTTCTAAGGCTCCCGCCTTCTTCTCACCCTTTTCCATTTTCTACCACATAATAATAACATTCCCGTTTTTTCAGGCCTTTTCCTCATTTTTGTAAAGATTTTGCACTGAATCTGACATAATAATTATGTTCCGTAGCAAGGGTAAGGATGAAGGCGATCAGGCTCTTTTTCTTTCCTTTCTTCGGGCTTACAAATTGCTGTTCAAGCGTTGTCGGGCTTAGTTTCCATGTGCTTTTATCGGGCTTTTATTCGGGCTTTATTCGGCCTCTTTTTCGGGCATAAAAAAGACCGAAGGTCTGCTGAATTGCTTCGGCAAACCTTCGATTTGGTAATGTTATTATTATTTAAGGTACGTTATTTTTTTGTAAGCACGCTTATTTTTTTATAGGGACATAGACAACAACCTGTTCACTTACATTATTGTTGGTAACTAAGAAATTCTTTATTATCAAGGGTTTCACCAACATTTCCTATTTATTACATTTACATTAAAGTTGGTAACTAAAAATTTGATATAAGCATCCTAAATGACATTAGTGTTGGTAACTGAATACTATATTTGAAAAGTTCCGAACCAAGGTCAAATTGAACTACTTCCATTTCAGCCAGTGAAAGTGAAAAAATGACATTAAAATTCAATTCGCCCCAACACTTCAGTTAAATTGCTGTTTTATGGAAATTTCAAAACAAAACCAAAAAAAGAAGAAAAGCTGAAGTAGATTTTTTTCCAAGCGGCTTTTCTTCTTTTCATATGGTTAAGCCCCTAAATGGAGCGATAATTTGTGCATCCTTGGTATGCTATCCAAAAATGGCTATCTACCGTCTAGTCCTCCTCACGCACAGAGCAAGGGATGTTAAAGTTATAGGTAAAGAATAGAGCATAATCCAAATCACCTCAGATTTTAGTTTTAATAAGTTCAGTAAATTGGCAATATTAGCGGATAGTAGTCCAGCAAGCAAGAAACCTGCAAAAAGAAAGAATTCTTCTAGGTATTGCAA
>JAIMAD010000297.1 GCA_023512145.1 Bacillus sp. (in: firmicutes)
TCATTTTTCTTAACAGATAGCATAGATTCCTTTTTCAAGCGGGTTTGAGTCACATTTAATCAATCGTTTGGTTAATAAGTGGAGTGATGAAACAACTCGAATGTTGCTGAGGATTGTGTCGGTGTTAGTAACGATAAAGTAATACAAAAACCGCTGCCAATGAAAATTGGTAGTGGTTTTTGTGTTTTTGGAAGCAAAAGAACCGTCCCCATGCTTCCTTCCCCGCTCAAAAAAACAACTTTACAATTATAAATAATCAGAATACAATGTACCTATCGGACAGGTTGACAGCTTAAGTGGTTTTTGGGTAAAAGGGGATATAGAAAATGGAAAATTTGAAAAAGGTAACATTACATGAACGAGTGGTTGAAGCAATTCAGGATTATATTAAGAAGATGAATTTGAAGAAAGGGGACAAACTTCCCTCAGTAAAGGAAATGACGGAACAGCTTAATGTCAGTCATTCATCATTACGGGAAGGATTAAGGGTGTTAGAATCCACTGATATGATCGAAGTTATCAATGGCAAAGGGATCTTTGTCAAAGATACCTCAGTACGGTTTGAAGCCAGAATTGTCGTGGAAAACGAAAAGACTTTTCTTTTACAAGTGATTGAAGTTCGGCGCGCTCTTGAAGGGAAAGCAGTGGAGCTGGCAGCGATACGTGCAACGGAAGAAGAAGTGGAATTAATGGGAAATCATTTAACTGAAGCGATACGCTTATGTGAATTGGGATTGGATTCATCAAAGGAAGATTGGAGTTTTCATAAAATGATTTACCAAGCTTCGCATAATCCGGTACTAGAAAGTGTAGCAGAATCGGTTTCTAACATATTAGTGAAATTATGGAATACACCTTTCGGGATTGAAGGAATCTTCGAAGATACCTATCCACTCCATCAATTACTATTTGAAGGAATAAAGGAAAAGAACCCAAAGCAAGCACTGCAAGCGTTTCATAGAATAGTTGACTTAAATGAACAGACCATTGAAAAAATATAGAAATGGGGAATTCTAATGGGTCCATCAAATATGAATAGCCAACATATTTGCACACATTTAGGCGATGATTACCAGCGCTTTCATGGGGCAGTTGTTCCACCACTTTATCAAAATTCACTATTTATCTATGAGAACTTTGATAGCTTTGTAGAAGCGATGCAGGATGAGCAAAATAACTACATCTACTGGCGCGGGAAAAATCCAACGGTTGAGATTGCTGAGCAAAAAATTGCAGCGCTTGAAAAGGGAGAACAATGCAAATTATTTAGTTCTGGAATGGCGGCGATTTCGGCAGCATTACTCACATTTGCAAAATCAGGTGACCATATTTTAAGCGTTAGCACTATTTATGGACCTGCCACCAAGTTTATTAAGTATATCGAGAAATTTGGGATCAGCCACACAAATATTCAATCGACAAACATCGAAGATATCGAAAAGGCGATTACACCTTCAACAAAAATCATCTATTTAGAAAGCCCGACCACGATGACGTTCAAACTCATTGATTTAGCGCCAGTTGCTAAACTAGCGAAGCAGCACGATATCCACACCATTATTGATAATACGTGGGCGACGCCTCTTTTTCAAAATCCAATCCAATTTGGAATTGATATTGTCGTTCATTCTGCCTCTAAGTATTTAGGGGGCCATAGTGATATTGTTGGCGGTGCGTTAATTACCAATACTGAAATTATGAAGCGGATTTTTTACGACGAATATCAACTGTTTGGTGGAGCAATGTCTCCCCACGATGCCTGGTTACTAACTAGAGGTCTACGAACATTACCACTCCGCATGAAAGCTCATCAAGATAGTGCAAAACAAATTGCTGATTTTCTGGAACAACACCGAGCAGTAAAACAAGTCTATTATCCTGCACTAAAAAGCAGCCCAGATTATCAGTTAGGACAACGTCTATTAAAAGGATATTCCGGTTTATTCAGCTTTGAGTTGAAAGCGGATACATATGAGAGTGTTCGGACAGTTTTAAATGGATTAAAGGAATTTAAAATTGGTGTTTCGTGGGGAGGATTCGAAAGTCTTGCCTTGTCACCCAATTATGGATATAACCTAGAATCCCTGCTTGCAACAACTATCAGTCCAGGACTAATCCGTATTTCCGTAGGACTTGAGGAATGTACGGATTTATTAAATGATCTTGAACGATCACTATCCTTGGTATAGGGAGTATCAACTCTTTATATAAATAAACAGACAATTAGGAGGGTTAATGTGAAGGCTTATAGAAAAATATTTGCGTTTGTGGCTACTATTTTCTTACTTGGAATGATCGCGGGTTGTAGTGATGAGACTTCCGGTGAGAAAGAAAAGAGTGACGACGATGTTATCACATTAAAAATGATCGAGAGTCTAACAAGTCCAGCAAGAACAGTCTTATTAAACGAGATGATTAAGCAGTTCGAAGCGGAAAATGCAGGAATTAAGGTCAAACTTATCTCACCCCCTTTGCAAAGTGCAGACGAGAAAATCACACAAATGTTAATGGCAAAAGAAGATATTGATGTTCTTGAAGTACGTGACCAAACAGTCAAACAGTTTTCAAATAATAAGTTTATCGAAGATCTATCTACGTATACAAGTGACTGGGAATATTGGGATTCTTTAAATGACCCTGCGAAACATGGGGCGACTTTTGTTGACAAAACCCCGTATTTTATTCCTTATGGCATTTATGAAAAAACATTATTCTATCGTACGGATTGGTTTGAAGAAGCGGGATTAGAGGTACCTGAAACATGGGAAGATGTATATGCTGCCGCAAAAACATTAACAGACCCAGCTAAAAATCGTTATGGATATAGCTTTAGAGGCGGAGCTGGAACTTCAGACTACGTAGAATTTACAACATGGGCCTATTTAGGAGATAAAATTGACCCAACAGATGGTTATTTTACGACTGACGGCAAACCGATGTTTTCAACACCAGAAGCAAAACAGGCCTTTGACTTGTTTATTAAACTGTACAAGGATGGTTCGCCACCAGATTCGATCAACTGGAGCTACCCTGAAATGGTTCAAGGCTTTACATCAGGGATGACGGCCATGCTTATTCAAGACCCCGAGGTTATTGTTACCGCTACTGAAAATATGGAAGAAGGAACATGGGCTACAGCACCACTGCCAAAAGGTCCTGATTCCAAAATGGCACAACAAACGTTAGGAACAGCTGGATGGGGAATAAGTTCTTTTTCGAAAAAGAAAGAAGCCGCTTGGAAGCTTATCTCATTCCTATCAAGCCCAGAGCAAAACTTGAATTTTGCAAAGAAAAATTCCCTTATTCCTATTCACAAGAGTGCTAGTGATGACCCATTCTTTAGTGAGGGATACTTTAGTTCTTATATCGAAATGAACTCAAAACCAGACGAATATTTAATTGCTGATCGTCCAGTCGATTATAAAGGCTGGGGACAATTCCGAGCTGATTCAGAAAAGGACATACAAGCAGCATTATTAGGAAAAAGCTCTGTTGATGATGTCTTGAAGAAATGGTCAGATTACTGGATTAACGAAAAAGAACAACAATAAAAGAATTTATGATGGGGGGCAGCCAGCTGCGGATGTGGCTGTTCTCCAACTTTTAGTCACTACTAAATGTATAACATGTGAGGTGAACCCCTAATTGAAACTACAACCGAAAACAGAAGTGACAGATTTTCAACCGACTTTTAAAATATCCAAGCATGGCTTATTCATCTTTTTTTGTTTATTACCGGCACTCCTGCTTGTTAGCATTTTTATTTATTACCCATTGTCTAAAGGGATGATGATGGCCTTTCAAAATTACACTTTATTTGATCTAACAAATATTCAGTTTACGGGCCTTCAAAATATAAGAGATATTCTTGCAGATGTTAATTTTAAACAAGCGCTAACGAATAGTTTTTATTGGGTATTTATTTCCCTTTTCTTCCAAGTAATCATCGGCTTTGCCCTAGCATTGATGCTGCGCAAACAATTCCGCGGGCGGGGCGTATACCAAGCCTTTGTATTTTTTCCATGGGCCATGTCTGGCTTTTTAATTGGCTTGATTTGGCGCTGGATGTTTAATGGTCAGAGCGGGGTAATCAACGATATTCTCTTAAAAACGAATTTGATTGATTCGTCCATCCCATTTCTTGCTGATCCAAAATGGGCGCTAGCCTCCGTTATTATTGCCAATGTGTGGTATGGAATTACCTTCTTTGGAATCATGATCTTAGCAGCTCTCCAATCGATTCCGGAAGAATTGTATGAGGCGGCGAAGATGGATGGCGCCAATAATCTGCAACAACTATTAAAAATCACCATTCCATATATCCTTCCCACCATTTCGGTGACGATTTTACTGCGTGTGATTTGGATTCTTAATTTTCCTGATGTTATTTATTCGATGACAAACGGAGGACCAGCAGGATCGACACATATTCTATCCACCTATATGCTTGAAAAAGTAATCTATGATCAGAATTATGGACAAGCCTCAGCCATTGGCATCATCATCATGGTTCTGTTATTATTTTTCACGATATTTTACCTGCTCGCTACCAAATTAAATAAATCGGGGGACTTTTAAATGATGAAGCGAATTAATTATTGGCTGATAGCTAAAATTGTCTTCCTTGGTTTATTTCTCCTATTTACGATCTTTCCTTTGTATTGGATCTTTATCACATCCTTGAAACCAAGAAAAGATATGTTTACCTTGCCACTGCAATATTGGCCTGAAAATGTAACCTTTGATAACTATATAAATATATTTGGGATTTCAAACTTTGGTACATATATTGGCAATAGTTTACTTGTGTCTGCGGTAGCTGGTTTCTTTTCATTAGTAATAGCGATTTTAAGTGGTTATGTCCTGGCTAGATTCCATTTTAAGGGGAAAAGCCAAGTGATATTTGCCTTTCTCATCACACAAATGATCCCTATCTTTATCGCACTTGCTCCACTCTATTTATTAATGTCAAAATTACAATTACTGAATCGATTACCCTCACTAATGCTAATTTATACGGTCATGATGATTCCATTTTGTACTATCATCATGAAGGGCTTTTTTGAGCGAATTCCATCGACATTGGAAGAGGCTGCCATGATCGATGGGTGTTCCAGACTCGGCGCGCTCATCAAAGTCATTATCCCAGTGATGCTCCCAGGGATTGCAGCCACATTTATTTTTGCATTTGTGCAATGTTGGAATGAACTCTTTTTAGCAGTCATGTTTATTGACGAAGAAAGTTCAAAAACCATACCCGTCGCAATGAATTCCTTCATTTCTAAATTCGACATTGATTGGGGGGCCATGTCCGCTGCCACCGTCATTTCCGTCATTCCAACCCTATTACTATTCGCATTTGCCCAGAGATACATCGTCGAAGGAATGACGCAGGGTTCGGTGAAAGGATAGGAAGCATGGGGACGGTTCTCTTGCTTCCTCCATTTGAAGTGCAAGTAACCCAACCCAATTTCTATTTGGATAAAAAATATAGTGGTAACCCTAATATTTGTCTGATTAAACAGGTTGTTATCACCACCTAATTCTCTTCATTTTTTCTCGTATTAAGTGGTGGAAAGTGATATATCAAAGGATTTACAGCTGATTTAATTAAACGATTGATTAATAACTCTTTTTGGAAAAACAAGTAAAAAATTGTAAATAACTCGAATTTCCCACTAATATTGCAGATTAATAGTGAAAATAGAAACGATGTTTTCGACACTGTTTTTTCTGAAAAAATAGTCAAGATTCAATTTCCAAGTGGGTTTGGGGTATGTTTAATCAAACGTTTAGTTAATAAGCTAAGTGATGAAACTGCTCGAATGTTGCTGAAGATTAGTCGGCGTAACGGAC
>JAIMAD010000298.1 GCA_023512145.1 Bacillus sp. (in: firmicutes)
AATCAAGGTTGAGGCGTTAAGAAAATCTATTGATAGGGGTAATCCTATAGATGACTTTAAGTCTGCAGCTGGTTTATTTTTTACGGAGACTAAGAAAAGTTTAGGATTAACACAATGCGGAAATGATACAGTATCTTTTTTGCGTGACACAATGGCACCATTAATAACGCAAGAGACGAACACTTATAAATTGCTCAGGAAGGATGTCTTTGGGATTTGATATGTACCCGCATACGTCGAGTGTAAAAATCGTCCTCTAACATTCATTCTGTCATCATCTCAAACCATGTAGAAAATGTCGCGGTTCTAGAGTAAAGAATTGATTGAATGGCCCTAAATTGGGGCTCTTTTTGAATTTTATATATTACATAGTAGACTATTACTACGTAGCACAGATATATTTTTTTTGCTGACTTTGTGAAAGATTGTACTTAAGCTAACGGTGCAGTTTAGTTCAAGAAGGTATGGGGCAAAACAACGGAGAATTAATACCTTAATATTTATAAAAAGGAGGTGTTATTATTGTCTCAATCAGCTGTACAATGGAGTACATTTATAAAAGAAATTATTAAGTATCGTAAAATATGGACAATTAAGGACGATGGTGGTATTCCAACTTCAACAAATATTGACGGTGAGACATCAATGCCTTTTTGGTCTTTAAAATCAAGGGCAGAAAAAATTATTGAAAATGTTCCTGCTTATAGTGGATTCCAGCCATATGAAATTAAATTTGATGATTTTCTTAATCGATGGTTAAAAGGTCTGGAGAAAGATGGATTATATTTGGGAGTAAATTGGAGTGGCAAGCGGGCAACAGGTTATGATATGAAGCCAAAAGAGGTTTTGGAACGTATTCAATATGAACTCAGTTTAATTGATTAACCTTATTCAACTCCCTCAGTAAGATAGCTATATCTCACGAATGCTCACTTATTCGCAGGATTTCATACCTTTGAAAATATAGTAACACTTAAATGGAATGAGTTCAGTTCATTTTGGCTTCGTGAAGGCATAGTTAAATAAAGAAGTCTTAGAAAACTCCATATTTTACCATATAATGCACATATTCTCCACGCCGCCCCTGGAGGCTTTCCCTCCCATGTCTCAACGGGTCATAGCCCTATCATTCCTTCGTCATGCCTATCCAAGGGGTGGAGGCCAGTTTTGCTAACCTAATGGGTCGGTGCCCTTTTGTTGAATAACTCTGGTACTCCGTGCATCTTTGAAATCCTACGAATAAGTCAACATTCGATAAGTGTAAAGCAAACAGTCACTCTTTAGTATTATTTATTGGAGTTTTCCCCTTCGGGGAAACTAGTAAGTGTTTCTAAGAATCTATCAGATATTATGCTGCTAAAGAAGTGAAAGGTTGTACTTTTTCTGGACAATAGGATTCATTCCGTTTGGCTATTCCTACAAATATCCGAGCCAGTTTACCAACTAATTTCATAATTGATTTCATTTTCTTTATTTTTTTCACCTTAACATTATTGTCGTGTATGGCTTTAAACTCAGGGTTGTTCATGACAAGGCTCATCGTCGCTAAGTAGAGGAAACGCCGCAGTCTGGATCTTCCTCGCTTAGAAATGACAATTTGGCCTTTCCACTTTCCCGAGCTTGCTTCGGCGAGGTGTAATCCTCCGTGACGTAGTAATGAATTTCCATGGGCGAAGCCACTTAAATCTCCAGCTTCCCCTAGTATACCTGCCAATGAAATCTCACTAATTCCTTTAATGGTAAGCAATTGTTTTGCATAAGGAATTTGTGTAAGTACTTCTGTGACTTGTTGTTCGACTCTTTCGAGTTGTGTTGTAGCAAGATCATATTCCTCAAGTAATTGTTCTAAATGGAATGTATAAGCATCAAGTGCCTGCCTGGTGCCGATCGAACGTTTAGCTAAATGAATAAGTAATTGGGCCTTTCTTAATCCAGGCTGTCTCTTCATCAATGACTTCCACCCGATAACAACGTTTTGAGGTTCCATTGAACACAATTCTATTGGGGTGGGAAATAAGCGAAGCGTTGCGATTGCCCCTTTACCCGTCACGTCTTTAAACACCTGTCGAAGCTCTGGGAAGACAATATCTACCCACCGATTTAATTGGTTAATTGAACTGACGAGACGCTTAACAATCACGTCACGGTTAGCCATAAGAACTCGAAGTTTTTCAAATGATTCAGAAGTTGGACGAATGATGGCATAGTATCCATTTTTCACCATATCAGCGATAACTAGTGCATCTTTTTTATCACTTTTTGACTGGGTATTATCTCGATTCTCTTTATTCCTTTTTACATGGTATGGATTTACTGTGACTACATCAATAGTCTGTTCGAATAGCCATTTTGATAGATTAATCCAGTAATGACCGGTAGGTTCCATGCCCACTATAGCTGCATCTAAGTTCTTTGTCCTTTTTAGTTTGTTAATCCAGTGCAATAAAAGAGTAAACCCCTCTTCGTTATTTTCAAAAGTGAGAGGATCACCGACTACAATTCCACGGAAATTCACAGCTCGAGCGACGTGAAATTGTTGAGCAATATCCACACCAACAACGAGATGTTGATCGGAAATTTTTTCAATTAGTTGATTTTGTTTGTCTTGCATTTTAAACTTCATAGTAGAGCTTCCTCCTTAGTTGATAAGTTAGTAGAGTGGTATCTATCTCTTATCTTACAGAGGGGCTCTATTTTTATCAAAGTCGATAATTAGCGCTCTACAGGAATGCTAACCTGCAAGTTAGTACAAAAAGAAAACGGGATCGCCGCAGCCATCCCAATCTTCAACTTTTGCCCACGTTACTTTAATAAGGACTAGTTAGATGATAGATAATCTAATAATAATTTTCGTGCTTTTTCATTATTCATATACACTTCATATAGCGATACCATAAAAAGTCGACTTAAAAGTGTAACTAAGTGTATTCATATTACTTACCATTGCAGAGCCTAAAACAAAAAATAATACTACTAACAATAATAATCTGTCTCTCATACTCTTAAGACTCCTCGTAATACTATAATTCTTCTTCTTTAACAATTCTGCTTACGTTAGTATAAGTAAAAAATTTAACAATCTCTTTTCTGTTTTAACATAAATATCCAATTATCCTATATAAGTACATATAGATTCACATAAGATATGGTAAACCCCACCCTTATATGTACTTAACGATTAAATCAAACCGTTCCTTTAACATACCGTAAGAAATTAAGATACATTTTTTAGCACTCAATATCCGATTGATAACATCTCAAATTTCCAATACACTAGTAAACAAAACTCCGTTCCATTTTTACTTTAACCGATTAGTTGCTGTTTAATGTGCGCAATTTAGTAACCACTTCTTCTAGCTTTTCAGGAAAATGGGAAATAAACATTGAAAATTCTTTAAAAAGAGATATATTGATTAAAAAGGGAGTGAAAAAATGGAAGAGCAGACACTGTGGAAAGGTAAACCATTTTATTTTGGGCTACCATCTTTTACGAATTATCATGTTACCAATCAGCGGCTTATTGTCGAATCGGGCATTTTCACTAAAACTACCCGTGAAATGGAATTATTTAGAATTCGAGACGTTTCAGTCAAACGGAATGTAATAGAGAGACTATTTAAGTTTGGGGACATAACACTTGCCACAACAGATTCAACAAATCCTACATTATTGTTAAAAAACATTAAAAGTAGTCAAGAGGTAAAAGATGTTATCCGTGCGGCGGTACGAGAACAACGTAATACTCAAAAACTAGAGTTTCCTGAATAAAAAAACAACATAGAATTTATTCTTCGTTGTTTTTTCCATCTATTTTTCAAGGGAAAAACTACTTACTAAACTAAGTTGCCTTAAGGTAATAAACCTTCAAAGTATAAGTAGTAAAATTTATCCATATACCAGTATCTTATCCACGGATATGGAGAGACGATTACAGTGTTAACTCATAATATAGATTAAATTTCTAGTTTAATTTGAAAGTAGCATTAAACCGTTTTCTTTATTAATTCATAGTAAAGACCAGTTGTTGTTTGCACTAATAAGAAAACTGCTAAAGAATATGGGAGCTTATAACCATGCTGATACTGTGTTACACCCATCCAGATAGATACCTTCTCCATACCTAACCCAACCATCGTCCAACCGAGCACATAAAAAATAAATCTTTTTTTGTTAATTCCCAACCTCTCATAGAAGTAAACAAAGAAGTAACCAAACGTGGCAAATAATATATAAGTCAGAAGGTCAAATAATTCGTATCGGTTTGAGTCATTTACCTTATAAAAATCAAGTAACCCGCTTCCAATTGTAAAGTCAAATAAAGTTGAGCTGGCAAACCCCCACACTAGAAATAATATGGTTATAGTTCGAGGTAGTCTTTTAGCCAAAAGGAAGAAAGCCATATAAGTTATTACGATCATAACTAAGATATATATTTCATTTTTATCAAATTGTTCCCACAATATCATGAGTATTCCACCACACTTTTGGTAACTTTCCTAAATGACTTATAGGAATAAAAAGCTATTAAGTGAAGACCAAAATAGTATATTGCGTCATAGCCGTAATTCCATTTTGTATAGTCTGTAACGTTATAGAAAGTTAAGAGAAAACTTATACCAAGCATTATTCCCACCGAAGAAAATGTAATTATGATGGTCTTTCTAACTGTTTTACTTCTCTGAAGTAAATTCAATTGTATCAATAATAACATTGGGAACAGAACACTCTGATTTAATAAAAATGCAGTATAATCGAGACCATTTTTTGATAGCGTAATTAGTTTCATCTCTTCAATAGTAATCCATGAGAAGTTAATACCTACAATAAGTATTAGTAAGAAAATGAATGTATTTTCTATAATTGAGAGCTTTTTCTGGATAACAACAAATAGTGCTGAAAAAAGCCAAGTGAGTAAAAATAATATTGAAAATCCCATAAAATCCTCCCAGATAATTTTAACTTTATTATTTGTTTTATTATATCCAAATATACTAATTGGAGGACAAATGATAGCTGCACCTTTGTACCTTAGAACACAACAGTTTCCGCCGGATAAAAATGAACACTTTTTTTCAATAAAAAATACATTTTGGTAACCATTACTTTTCAAAATAAAAATGGTCCCTATTTTCTAATAGAGACCATCCCTAAAAAAGATATATAGTAATATATTTACAATTTAATCCAAACCATAGGGCTAAAAATATATTCATATGATTACTTTACGGGTGATAATTCACTTTCTGTAACCCATTTATGTTTTTTCAACCTACCAAAGCAAAGCATACATATAATACCAATAACAATATGACATGTTTATTAGGTTCACTCACCAAAAAGGCTACTTCCCTTCCTGTGGATTGGAAATCGAACCCATGAATAATACCAAACCTGTTTCATCATCTGTAATAGAAATGAAAAAGGGTCGGTTAACTTCCATATGGAATGGTCCTTCCACGGTAGCAGACTTTGTATCCATCTCTACGGAGGTTACCCCAGCTGCTTCTGTTCCTTTTTCAGACACATCAATAAACGTTTTTTGTTTTACTTTACTAATCCACAATGGATCAGGCTCGTTAATCATTTTCGTGAAATTTGCACCAATATCAAAGGCTGTCATCATACCAAGTCTCTTTAATGGTTCATTCAACGATACTTCGTATTCCAGTTGAAATTTTGGTAGCAAGATTGTTCCTTCTTTTTCATGGAATTCTGAACTCCATTTCTTCCAGTTATCATTCGTGAGCGTTTTTTTGAAATCATCTAAACTGGAGGTTTCTTTTGGGAGGAATACGTTCATGCTCATTTCTCCATCACCGTAAGGCAGAGAAACAGCTTGGAAGTTTTC
>JAIMAD010000299.1 GCA_023512145.1 Bacillus sp. (in: firmicutes)
TTAACCCGCTTTTTATTCGGAGAGCGAAGTACACTAGAAGAACGGGCTGCTTGCACTGGATTCAGAGAATTATTTCGAGGTTATTGACACTAAATTTCCTTAGAAATAAAAAAAGAACCAGGTCGGCTACCTGGTTCTTCTTATACATCGATCTATAAATCACTACTTGTTTCAAAGGTTTTACAATCGGTTTCCATACTTGTTTCTGCCGTGTCACCAGTATGGCTTACAACATAAATTCGATCCGCACTACATTTATTTCCGTTTGCCCAATACGAACAGTTATTGACTTCACAAAGTACATCTTGTGCCATCAGTATCACTCCTTAAAGTTTGGGTAATACAGTGATAGAATTTGTTGAATCACTCATAACCATGCCTGCTTTGTGGAGGGAATAAATGTGGTTATTGGACAAAAACCCAAAATATTCTATTTTAGTTACTGCTCATTTCGAAAGCTTTATTGCTTTTCATCCTAATTTTCGATACTAAATACAAATTTTGATATTGAATAGGTAGGAAGTTTTACGAAAAACTACAATCTGTGCGAAAATAGTCTTAGTTATTTAAAGCCGTTTTTAATGTTTCTAGATTTTTATACATCAGTGAAAAGTAGGTTTCATTATTCTTGATATTGTCAGTGGATAGAATCCCCAAGTTATGAATCGACAATGCTCGTGCACTAATTTCTTTTTGGACGATATCACCTAGTTTTGATTGCACGTTTTCTTCAAAAAGAACATAGTGCAAGTCGTCATCATCAGCAGCAGAAATAATTTTTTCAAGTTCCTTTTGTGTTGGTTCATTGGTAGTCGAAAGCCCTGATATACTAATTTGCTCGATACCATAACGCTCTTCCCAATAACCAAACGCAGCATGTGTGACAATTATCTTTTTATGTTTCGCATTCGTTATCGTCTTCATATAGTTTGCATCAAGCTTTTCAAACTCTGCTGCAAGCTTTTGATAATTTTCAATGAAATATTCTTTGTTCTCGGGCATTTTTTTCACTAATAAATCACGAATGACTGACGCCATTTCCTTTGAATACATCGGGTCAAGCCATACATGTGGATCGATATCACCGCTGTGATGCTCGTGATCTTCATCTTCTTCATCCTCTTCATGGGAGTCGGCTGGGAGCTTAAGCTCCTCAGCAACAGGGACTAATTGGACATTCTGGCTTTTTAGTGTACCTTTTGATTTTTCCACAAATCCTTCAAGTCCCAAACCAATGTAGAAAAATAAGTCTGAATCGGCTAAATTCATCATATTCTTTTGGGATGGTTCAAATGTGTGCTCATCTGCACCGGGAGGATAGATGGATTTTACATCCACATATTTTTCGCCAATCACTTTAGTGAAATATTGTAGAGGAAATACGGTAGTATAAATGGTTAATTGGTCCTTGTTTGTTTGTATTTGATCTTCCCCAGTCGAGCAAGCGGATAATAGTAAGCTTAATGGCAAAAGAAAAGATAGGAACAGAATAATTTTTCGCATAATGACTCCTTTGTTATTTTTATAAATTGGGTTAGGGCATGTATATTTTCTAACTATTTTGTGCGCTGAAAATGAATAAAATTATAATACGTAACGATTACGATTTAGTATCCATTAGTATCTTACAAAATAAATCGCTTAATTGCAAGTATAAAAATTGATTCAATTATCTAATATCAGCTATCCTTAATAGGAAGCAAAGGAAAGGGGAGTTTTCATGAACAAATCAACTATATTGGCTGAGATTCTAGACCATAATGAAAAGTTCGTAGAAAATCGTGATTATGAGGAGTATGAAACAACTAAATTTCCAAATAAAGGAATGGTTGTCCTTACATGTATGGATACAAGGCTTCTTGAACTATTGCCAAAAGCCCTAAACATGGCAAATGGTGATATAAAGCTTATTAAAGATGCTGGTGCCCTTGTTTCACACCCTTTTGGAAGTGTAATGAGAAGTATTTTGATTGCAGTATATGAATTACAAGCACAGGAGGTTTTAGTTGTTGCCCATTATGATTGTGGAATGAGCGGTTTGATAGCTGAACCTGTGATTGAGAGGATGAAGGAGCGAGGAATATCCCAGGAAACGATTGACACACTTACCTATTCTGGCATAAATATTAAAAAGTGGCTACATGGCTTTGATAATGTGACAGAAAGTGTGGAGCACAGTGTAGGCATTATTAAAAATCATCCCTTGATGCCAAAAGGCGTTCCTATCCATGGCTTGGTCATCGATCCTAAGACAGGAAGGCTTGATCTTATTATTGATGGGTATCAGAATTAATGTTTTTCTTCTTCATTCCATTTTTTAGGAACGGGATCCATGCCGCCTTGATGAAAAGGATGGCATTTTAATATCCGTTTGATGGTCAGCCAGCCACCTTTGAGGGCACCAAAGCGTTGAACAGCTTCTAAGCCATAATGCGAACAGGTTGGATAGAATCGACATGTCGGTGGTTTTAGTGGTGAGATAACAAGTTGGTAAAAACGGATAATAGCTAGGAAGGCTTTTTTTAACATGGAGATCACTCCTTTACACAGGTTATCTCCAACATACCACAAATTTAAAAAATCGTCTAAATTGTTAAATATATGTATCTTGATGAAGAAGCTCGGGATTTATTGTATGATAGTAACTAGATAAACAAAGGAGTGATATTGATGCCATCAGTTGAGAGCTTTGATTTAGATCATAATGCTGTTAAAGCCCCTTTTGTGAGACATTGCGGTGTCCATAAAGTAGGTAGTGACGGATTGGTAAATAAATTTGATGTTCGTTTTTGCCAGCCAAATAAACAGGCAATGAAACCAGATACCATTCATACACTTGAGCACCTGCTTGCATTTAATCTTCGTAAGCACTCCGAGAAGTATGACCACTTCGATATTATTGATATTTCACCAATGGGCTGCCAAACAGGTTTTTACCTTGTTGTTAGCGGTGAACCGACTGTGGGAGAAATCATTGATCTACTTGAGGATACAATGAAAGAAGCACTTGAGATAATCGAAATACCGGCTGCTAATGAACGACAGTGCGGCCAAGCGAAGCTTCATGATTTAGAAGGCGCCAAACGGTTAATGCGTTTCTGGCTTGAGCAAAACAAAGAAGATTTAAAACAAGTTTTTGCTTAATTTGAAAAGTGTTGCATCGTATGTATCTGTACCGTGGGGAAGTTGCAAACGCAAGATATAATTAAAAAAATTCCTAAACGAATTAGTTTAGGAATTTTTTATGCCTTCTTTTTCTTTTGGTTAAGATATGGATTATTTTCTAATGGGTCCACTGAATGTTTAAATGAATATGCCTTAGATGTGGACACAATGCTGAGGATTAGAACGAGTACGATAATAATTAAACTAATTACAAGTACCGTGAACATGTGAGTTTGGCCTCCTTTTCCCCTATATTGTATCATGAATTGGTCTTTTTTTATTATGAGATCCTTTTGCTTTTTTTAAAAGAAAAGGGAGGCCTGTGTGGGCCTCCTTGTAGGTCGTTATGTAAATCAATGAATATTTCTTGGATGATAAGTATTTGTGCGTTGCTGTCCGTACTCTTCTTGGGCAAACTTCCCTTTTAAACTTTCAATTAAATAAATTCCCATTAAATTGAATAGTTCCTGTTTATCCACCTCTTGAATTAATGCAAGTAGGTCCTCATGTGACATCTCTTCTAAAAAGGCAAAGGCCAGCATGTCAATGTCCTCTTCATCACCGGTCAACTTGTCTCGATACATCTCATACAGTTCGTCGACTAACTTCATTTGTTCCACCTCCTATGCCAAAAATTTTAACGTATACTAATTTAATTCTCCCATAAAAGATAAAAATAATTCCTAGCTATATTTAGTTGCATTGTTTAAGAATTCTTTTTCTCTGATTGTATGTTTATTATAGCTATTCATTTCTAAAAAATGAAACGAAATTTGAAAAAAGAATAAAATTTATTAATTTGTGGATTACTAATCATTAAAAAGGGGATGACAATAATGGCAGAGCTGAAGAAAATCTATTATATAGATGTTGGAAGCGGCGAAATATCTCAAAGTGTGACAAGTTCAACTTGGAGTTTTAAAATTCAAGCAGATGATGAAGAAATTACCGAGTTACGTGAGCTATTTAATGAAAACTATTCAAACGAATGGAAAACCTTCGTTAGAGCACATATTCCATATGTAGAGTATCATCATGACCCCCAAAACGATAGGTACGATAGTACGATTCAACAAGTGTATGGGTTGATACATAAACTTGGAGATGATGAAGCAAAAAGTCATATTGAAAGTATGAATATATTACCCATAGAAGAATAATGAAAAGGGAAAATCCAAAACTTTTAGGATTTTCCCTTTTTTCGATTATAATTATGGTATCAAATATATTGAGGCGGGTTTAGAGAATGAAACAGTTTTTAGATAGGAATGGGAACAAAGTACAACTGTCTTTTTCACAAAAAGCCTTTCAAGAGGATGCGAAACACGTACTGGTCATCTGTCAATATAAAAATAATTGGTTTTTGACGAATCATAAACAAAGGGGCCTTGAATTTCCTGGCGGCAAAATGGAATCAGAAGAAATACTTGAAGAAGCCGCAAGACGTGAGGTTTACGAGGAAACAGGGGCAATCCTAGGTGACCTGAAATATATAGCAGAGTACGAGGTTTCAGAGACAAAGGGATCATTTGTAAAGGCTGTATTTTGGGGGATAGTAAAAAGAATAGAGGAAACAAGTAGCTACTATGAAACTAGCGGTCCTGTTGTTGTCAAAGGCGATCTATTGCAGCTGCGATTTGGGGATGACTATAGCTTCATCATGAAAGACCAAGTCGTTGCGGAATGTATTAAACATATACAAGCGCTCTATGTTAAAGAAAACTCGCCGAAAGGCGAGCTGTAGGGTGACGTCCGATTTGGAGGCTACTCCTTAATTAACTTTCTCTCTAATAAATCAACAATCTGGTACATGATGGTGGCAAATACGGCAATTACCAAAAGCGATAAAAAAACTAGCGTAAAATTAAATACCTGAAAACCGTAAATAATCATGTAACCAAGCCCTCTTGAAGAAACAAGGAATTCTCCGACGATGACACCAACCCATGACAAACCAACATTGACTTTTAAGGTTGAGATAATTGCCGGAAAACTTGCTGGCAGTATTGCTTCTTTAAAACATTGAAGGTGTGTTGCTCCAAAGGTTTTGAGTACCAATAGATAATTCGGATCGACTTCTTTAAAAGAGGTATAGACAACAATCGTGGTTATAATTATTGAGATAATCGCACCCATGGCAATAATCGACGGATACCCAGGACCCATCGCCACAATTAAAATTGGACCAAGCGCCACTTTAGGCATCGCATTTAAAATGACAAGGTAGGGGTCAAGAATTCTTGAAATCATTGGTGACCACCAAAGGACAGCAGCCAAAAGCGTTCCAAGAAATGTACCAAGAATAAATCCGAAAACGGTTTCTGTTAAGGTCACTCCGATATTTGTTGCTAATGATCCATCTTGTAATTTCAACAGAAGTAAATTCCATATTTTTGATGGTGAACTAAAAAGGAGTGGATCTACCCACCGTTTTTGACTTGATAGTTCCCAACCGGAGAAAAAGATGATAAAAATAACAGCCTGGTAAAAGCCAAGGACAGGATATCTAAAGTGGAGGGTTACAAGGCTAAAGTAAGGCCTTACCTGCAGGATTTCACGGCGTCATATATCAAAGATAAGAAATACTACCAGGAATACGGGTCTGTTCAGGTAAGACAGCAAATTAAGGCTGTTTATGACGCAGGATATGAT
>JAIMAD010000300.1 GCA_023512145.1 Bacillus sp. (in: firmicutes)
TAAGTACATTGCTACTATATCAAACTTATTTTGAATTCAGGGGAGTTTGTTCATGAGTTCACAATTCTGTAAAAAAAATTTGAACATTTTTCAACATATCTAAATTCCATTTGTGCAGACAACATGGATAGGCATACGTTGCGCATACTTCTCTAAGTAAACAAATGGACATATTGGAGATAGGATAGTAGGAAGAGCTTTGTTATAATGGGTTATAAGTTAGATTAAGAGGATGATTATTTTGCTGAAACAAGAAAAATATGGTTTAGTCGTTGACGTTGAAACAACTGGTTTAGGTCCTACCACGAATGAAGTAATCGAGTTGGCAGTACAGTTGTTTTCCTATCGCAGTGAAACGGGTGAGGTTATCGAGATTATTGAGGAAGAAACATTTTTGCGTGAACCACTTTCTGATTCAGCACGGGGCAATTATGACTCAGCCTATCGGGTTCATGGGATTCCTTATGAGTTAGTTGCAGGGAAAAGCTTTTATGATAGAAAAATTAAAACGTATTTCCATCGAGCTGATTCTGTCTTTGCTCACAATGCCTCCTTTGATCGCAGCTTTCTCTATCAATTGTATCCAGAAGTAAACGATTTAAAGTGGTATTGCACGATGAGAGGTATTCCTTGGAAAAACTATGGCTTTCCTAATGGTAAACTGATGACTCTTTTACAAATGCATAATATTACTAACTTCCAAACACATAGAGCCCTTGACGATATTACTTACTTAATGGACCTACTCAAGAAAACAAGTCCAAAAGGAAATTTGTATCTACAAGAAGTACTTGAAAAGGGACCAATGAAAAAATATCAACCAGCCGCTATACGAACAAGGATGGGATGAAAAACTAATCAAACTCTGATTAGTTTTTTTTAATTGAGCAAACCCCCATTTTCTATGAAGCTAAAAGCGCGGTGCTAAAATATTGTACCACCGATAAGATAAATATAGGGCAGTGTGGTACGCAAAGCACTACCCTGCTTTGGCAATCTTCTATTTCAATAGAGGTAGGTATCTTTCACTAATTATTTTGCAATGGTGGATGGCGTGTCCGGCAATAATATAGACGATGGCACGAGCAGTGATCTCGGCATTATTGGCAAATCCTTTATTTGCCCATGCACCTTCCGGCATATTTTGAATTAAGGTGATGGTGGCTTTTCTAGTTGCAATAAAGTCTTCGAGGATGTTCTTTATTGGAAGTTTACTATACTGAGAACTTTCAACATAATCATTTTCGTTAAAACCAGCCAAAGCTGTCTGATCACCACGACCAACTCGGAGCAGGCGGTAGCTCATGATTCTTTCAGTATCTGTCATATGATTAAGAACTTCTTTGATGCTCCATTTGATTGTTGCATAACGAAAATGACTATCACCTTCCGATATTGCCTCAAAAAGCTCAATCGTATTCACCAGATCCCTTTTCAAAATGGGTAAAATAATACCTTCGGGAACTAGATTCACATACGGTTGGTAATAAACGGGGTACTCACTTGCCATTGGAAATTTAAGCATTCTATTCTCTCCCATCTAATCTTTGTTCATTAGGACCTTTTTAATGAAAAGTTAGGGGCCCACTACTACTTTATTCTCTTTCTAAAATAAATACCATCCAAGTTGAAACAAATATATGGAGATGGATGACTTTCATAAAACATTTCTATGTATAAGATTAAATAAAAATTAATATATGAAATTTATCATTATCCAAAAACAAAAAAGAGCTGCCACTTGATGACCAAGTAGCAACTCTTCCTATCTTTATAGCATCTTACTAAAATGAACACGTTTATTAATTGCATACATAATTGGCATTCCGACTACCATCACGATAAATTCGCCAATTGCGGTTGTTAACCACGTAAACATGAAGGGCAAGTCAAATGCTAAGTGCAGTTCAAGGGCAATCAAGAACATGGTGAATGTGAAAACAAGGGTATTAACAACCATACGTGCCCAGATTCCTTTGATAAAGCGTGCGCATGCAATCGTGATCGATAAGGCAATGACTGTTTGGCCAACACCGAAAATGAGGTCATAGGCCTTCATTGGTGAAAAGAGTAAATTTGTCAAAAATACACCTAAAATAATTCCAAAGATATATTTTTTGTTAAAAACGATTAGATGATTGAACATTTCTGAAACCCGGAACTGGATTTGGGTAAATCCAAACGGCTGAATTAACGCCGAGACAGCAATGTACAATGCTGCGATAATCCCGTTTACGACAATTCCTTGTACGTTTTTTCTTATACGGGTGGGGGAGGTAGCTACTCTATTTTCGGCTTCTTCCCTAGTAACTTCATGGGAACTGGAACTAGTATTTGGTAACACTGTTGTTTTTGCACCTATTTGGTGTGCTAATCTGTCATTTATTTTTTCCATATTCAATTCTCCTTAGTTTTTTTACGTGGGAGGTTCTCGAACCACGTTAATGTCAAATACTCACGACCTAATATATTAGTATAAATATATGCACGAGTCAACGGCAATATTTTTTAGACAATTAAAAAAGGGATCCTTTCCTGCTTCTTTGCACGTAACCGTCCAATTAATAAGGTTCTTTCGATTTGTGGATTCTAATAGATATAAGAAATAGATAAAATGAAGAGACAGTTGCTTCAATAAAGCATATGATACATTGTCATACAGATATATTAACAGGGGGGAAAAGGTTTGGATTTCTTTTTGGTGGGGATCGTTTATTGGCTATTGATTGGAGTTTCATTGCTTTTATTTATTAGGGGTTTATGGAAAAAATCTTCACAGGCATTTTTGTGGAGTGGAATTGCGCTTTTGCTACCGACCATTTCCTTATATGTGGGTGGTATTGATGGTTGGTTTCTTTTTTCTGGATTACTGCCTTTAGTTTTATTTTTCCTTGCTTATTACACCAAAAAATAGTTAAGCAATCTTAAGTGTTTATTATTTTCAATGTGGGACTAACCCTGGTTACGTGATTACGGACCTAGGTCAGTCCCTAATTTTCACTTTGAAATGGTCCATGTTTATAACTTCTCCGGCCAGCATTTGGCTTAGACAAGCAGTGGCTCCAATTAGAAAGACTCTAATTTATTAAGATGACCCACATCCGAATTCATTTGCCAATCTGAAAAAAACGATTTTTATTTAAGTCTGATTACTAATTTAAATGCCCAACAATTATTGTCTTTATCGGGATCATTATTGCTTCGAATAGGTAGAAAGTTCTAGAAACTAAAGACAAGCCTTAACTCCTTTGGATGGTTACTGACTATCATTTCCCTTTTAACTACATATTTTGTATTCTAAACACTAAGGATAAATGAAAAATACTTTATGAGGTGAATCAAATGAGTTCGATCAAAAAGATATTTCCAGAAGGATTTTTATGGGGCGGTGCAACTGCCGCTAACCAGATGGAAGGTGGTTTTTACGAAGGGAATAAAGGATTAAATATTGCAGATGTTCTTCCTGGCGGAAAAGAGCGACTCTCTATTTTACAGTCTCCAGGATTTAATTTCGAAATTGAAAAAGAGAAGTACAGTTACCCGAATCATGAAGGCATCGACTTCTACCATCGTTACAAGGAAGATATCGCTTTGTTTGCAGAAATGGGCTTCAAAGCCTTTCGTATGTCGATTGCCTGGACACGTATTTTCCCGAATGGTGATGAATTAGAAGCAAATGAGGAAGGATTAGCCTTTTATGATCGTGTTTTTGATGAATTAAATAAGTATGGAATAGAACCGGTTGTAACAATCTCTCACTATGAAATGCCTATAACCCTTGTGAAAGAATATGGAGGCTGGAGAAATCGCCAAGCTGTTACCTTTTTTGAAAGATACGTGAATGCTATATTTAACCGATATAAGAAAAAAGTAAAATGGTGGATGACATTTAATGAAATCAACAGTGGTTTTGTCATGCCAATCCAGGGCCTTGGCTTCTCAATTCAAAAAGAAGAAGACCGCTACAGGCCGACTTTTCAGGCGTTCCATCATCAATTTCTTGCGAGCAGCATTGCAGTAAAGGCGTGTCACGAAATCATTCCAGGTTCACAAATCGGTTGTATGATTTTAGTTGCACCTGTTTACTCATATGATTCTAATCCTGAAAATGTGATGTATGCATTAGAAGAAGAACGTTTGTTTAATTATTTCTGTACCGATGTACAAGTGCGCGGGGAGTATCCAGCATTCATAAAACGATACTTTAAAGAACATGATATTCAATTGGAAATTCAAAAAGGCGATTTAGAATTACTTAAGGAAGGGACTGTTGACTATATTGGTTTTAGTTATTACATGTCCCGTACAGAGAAAAAGGTGAAGTCAGAACTTGAAGCTGTACAAGGAAACATTATTGGAGGAGTAAAAAATCCATTCCTAAAAGCAAGCGATTGGGGTTGGGAGATCGATCCAACCGGACTTAGGATTAGTTTAAACAAGTTATATGACAGATATCAGGTGCCATTGTTCGTAGTGGAAAACGGTCTTGGAGCGTATGATAAGGTCGATGAAGACGGCTCTATCAATGATGATTATCGTATTGATTATTTACGTGAACACATCAAAGCAATGGGTGAAGCGGTCGAAGATGGTGTAGAACTAATGGGCTATACAAGTTGGGGCTGTATTGACTTAGTGAGCGCATCTTCAGGTGAAATGTCCAAGCGCTACGGTTTTATCTATGTCGACAAGCATGACGACGGAAGTGGCACATTAGAACGAAAGAAGAAAAAGTCCTTCTTCTGGTATAAAGACGTTATTGCCACAAATGGAGAACAATTATAAGAATACATCAAGAGGCTGTCTCAAAGGGATCATTTCCTTTTCGAGCAGCCTTTTTGTATTTGTTGTTCATTATGATATTTTTAGAGTAAAATCAAGGGGTATTCTCTAAAATCGTTTTGGTAATAGTTGTATTTGCTAGTTAAAAAATCATTTCCATAATATGGTTAATAGAAAAATGATACAATTAGAATTTAGTTCCCACAAGGGGTGAAAAAATTGAAGCCTACTACTGTTAACAATACGTCACAGTCGAACGAAATCGATTTAAAGTTTATCCTATTAAACCAAGAAAAGGAAGAATTAATTAGCCTAATATTGGGTCTGAGCGAGGAATTTTCGGAAATTGAAAAACGGATACAGTTCATGTATGCACCAAGTAAGGACGAAATCGCTTTAAGTAAAAAACTCATTCGTGAATATATTACTAGCGCAAAACGAAATGGATTTATTGACTGGCGTCATATCGATCATGATGCTATCAAGTCAGAAATAGCTTGATATATGAGGGTTTTTGAGAAGTCGATATAAAAATGCTCATACATTTGCTCATAGTAAGAATAAAAGTCACTTTTTCAAAATGATAAACCCAACTATTAGAGAAGGTCTTTCATCAGTTTACTAAACTGCTGGGAGGCCTTTTCTTCCATGTTGGCGGTCATATGAGCGTAAATGTTCATGGTTGTATTAATATCGGTATGACCTAAGCGCTGTTGGATTTCTTTAATTCCTACACCAGCTTCAATTAGAAGTGAAGTATGTGTATGTCTGAAAGAATGTGGAGTAATGTTTTTTGTAATGCACGCCTTTTTTAATAATCGTTTTAATCTCGTTGCAACAATATTACTTAATTGAGGATGTCCATCATTTCGTGCAAAGATAAACTGGTTTTCTGCATACATTCCGCCCTGCTGTAATTTTATTTCTTTTTGCTTAACCATATTATGTTTCAACATTTTTACAAGTCCCTCATCAATCCTAATGGTACGGATTGAGCCAGATGTCTTTGGTGTCAGTAATTCATACTCTTTTAT
>JAIMAD010000301.1 GCA_023512145.1 Bacillus sp. (in: firmicutes)
TAAATGATCCGCCGACCCCCGACACCTACACTTATCCCACCGCCGGCAGCGCCACATGTGAAAAAGAGACAGATTATCAAGAGCATGATCTTGTTTTCGTGTGGTTCAGACCCAGACGAAAAACGTAACGATTAAATACGATCTGCGCGAAGACGACACGACTCGGCTTCGTGAGAAATTCTATACCCACTTTTAGTATATCACTCTTGTTTCATTTGTAAACATAGAAGTGTATGACAATGTAAGCCAAAATTTTCGACAAATCAACTACAAACTGTGTTTTATTTCAACTACAAACCGTGTTTCATTCATACCTAAATTGCAATATTAAGTTAGCCACTTAGATAAAATCCAGTGTATTTATGAATGGGGATATTTTTCATCACCCTTAGATAGCTATTTTGACTTTGATCTCGTTTCTGAGGTGCTAAGCTAATTTGGCTACCTCTTTCTCAAAAAGGACTGCTGGTTGTTGGTAGTCTAGAATCTTTTTGAAAAGCTGTGGAGATTTGACTTCTCCTAGTGTATCAAGATCGTATTACTTAACGAGTTGTTTTGTATAAGGTAGCAGTTCTTCTATCTTGTGTACGATTCGTTTTTGCTCTTCTAGTGGTGGGAGTGGAATTAGATAATTTCGCAATACAGTCAATGATACAAATGCTTGTGCTCCACCACTTGAATTGGCTTTCATTTTTGAAACTTGACTCTTAAGATAATACATCAGATATTTCGACATAATCATATTTGGGGTATATTGCTTGAATAAAGCGACATTCTTAATTGCCATCTCAAAATAATTTTCAGGTTCAATTAAAATCATACTTCCAATATTCCCACCAATCATTGAAAAAAGAATATCTCCTACTTCAACTTTTGATCGTTTACTTATTTCTTTATAATCCTTCTCTGAAACATACCGAGTTTTCGACAATTCAAAATAGCCATTATAAAAATCTTTTCCAGTTATTAATGGATAACCCTTTGATACATAGGCTGGAGTATCATGAGTTCCGTCTCGAACATCTATCACTTCAGAAAACCTTGTCCATTTCCAATTCTCAGGAATATCAAATGGGATTTCATCCTCTGTGATTTCTGGCAATTTCATATTCTTCTTAATCTTATTTTCCTTAACCAGCTTTTTCTTTTCTTCTTGAATCTGCTGATACAGTTCTTCAGCAGTATCCTCATCTTTTCGCTGTTCAACTAGCTTACCTTGGATCGCATATTGCAAAATAGATTTTTGCATACCCTCTGGGAACTTCTTATTCAGCTCATCCACTTCTGAATATGCATTATTGTATTTCTCCACATAAGGCATTAACTCTTCGATCTTTGCTACAATTCGCTTTTGTTCTTCAAGTGGGGGAAGTGGGAATACCGCCATTTGACCATCAGTTGTGCCTAATCTGGGCATTTTCACGCCGTATGAACATTTAACTGTGTAATCAATAAAATATGGACTCATGAGAACTGTTTGTGAATATCTGTTATATATATGCTCACCAAAGTCTAACGGCAAAATTTCTGAAGTAGAATAACCATCTTCACAAGCAATAACAACTTTATTTAAATATGGTCGAAGTTTACTATATAGTACATCTCCTCTTTTAAAAATATGTTTACTGCTTGTTGATTTCACGTCTTTCCTTCTCTTTTTATTAAGAATCTTACCCGAATCTTTTTCAATGTCTTCTAAATCTAGGAGCCAAGCGTCATGAGGTACATTTTTAGCAGCTATCGAATTGCATTTTCCATAGTTACACAAATCACCTAATCTAACCCATTCCCAACTATCTGGAATATCAAATGGTATCTCATCTTCCTTAATCTCCGGAAGTTTATTCTTTTTTTTTATCTTTTCTTCTTTAATCTGCTGCTCTATTTCTGCCTTGATCTGCTCAAGCAGTTCTTTAGCTGTTCCTTCTTCTTCTCGTTGTTCTACCAGCTTGCCTTGAATGGCTAACTGGAGAATGCTGTTCTTTAAGTCCTGTCCATTCATACTAATTACCTCCAAGCATGGAAGTAATCTGTTCTAATACATGATCTATCTCAGCATTTAGGGATGCTCGCTTCTCTTGATATTCTTGAATCAAATCCATTGGATCAAGGATCACTTCTTCCTCATGAGGGAATCCACATAAGTCAATGTTGTAGCTTCTTTCTTCAATATCACTTATCGAATACTTCTTCGCCTTTGCAAAACCATCCACTTCAATTTCTTCACGGTTTTCCCACCAGGCCATTGCTTCATTAAAATGCTCCAACTTCATCGGTCTGGTCTTCGAGAAGTTCTTATATCCTTCTGGCATATCTACTCGATAGAACCATGTTTCTTCCGTAGGTTTGGTGTTGTCAAAGAATAAGATATTTGTCCGGATGGATGTATAAGGTGCAAAGACACTATGCGGCATCCTTACAACAGTGTGGAGATTAAATTCAGTGAATAATTTCTTCTTGATATTAAATTTGGCATTATCTGAACCAAATAAGAATCCATCTGGGATGATAACCCCACATCTGCCTTTCTTCTTAAGACGATACATGATTACATTCATAAATAAATCTGCTGTTTCTGAACTTCTTAGTTCCATTGGAAAATTGATTTTGACGCTATCTTTTTCGCTGCCACCATAAGGAGGATTCATCAGTATCACATCGAAAGGTTCCATTTTACGAAGGTCTTTATAGTCTATTTCTAATGCATTCCCATGAAGGATGTTTGGATCATCAATATCATGAATCAGCATATTTGTTACACACAGCATATGCGGCAATGATTTCTTTTCAATACCATATACAGAATTGTTATAGATTTTTCTATTTTCAAGAGAGTTACCAACTTGCTTATCCAGTTCATTTAAAGCAGATGTCAAGAAACCACCGGTACCACAGGCAAAATCTCCGATTTTTTCTCCTAACACTGGTTTGATGACTTTTACCATAAAGTCAGTGACTGCTCTTGGTGTATAGAATTCTCCGGCATTTCCAGCACTCTGTAAATCCTTGAGGAAAGATTCATAGATCATGCCAAACTCGTGTCTTTCTTTATATTCTGTAAAATCAATCTCATCAATGATGTTGATTACTTGACGAAGGAGTACACCGTCTTTCTGATAGTTGTTGGCATCTTCAAATGCATATTTTACGATCACCTGATTCATTGGTGTTTCTTCATCAATTTCAAGATTCTTAAGTGTAGGGAAGAGTGTATTGTTCACAAAATCAAGTAATGCATCCCCAGTTAAGGCTTCCCAGTCTTTTCTATCTACTGCCCAATCTCTCCATTTCAATCCGTCTGGAATGATGGATTTATAGTAATCATCATAAAGTTCCCATGTTTCTTCTTTTGCATCATATATTTTTAAGAATAGAATCCATACGATTTGTTCAATTCGCTGGGCATCACCATTAACTCCTGAGTCATTTCTCATCACATCTTGAATTCTTTTAACAAGATTACTAATTGCCATCTATTCTACCTGCCTTTACTACTCTAGTTGTTAAGCATAATAAATCTCGTTTTCTAGTTCTTGAACCGCCTTCAGATAGGCTTCTTTGCCTCCAAAGGCTTTGACTATTTTCATTGGACTACCAATCTTGGCAAATTCCTTTAATTGAAGTACCTTAGTGTCTTCTATCTCTTTAATCCCATCATTGGCATACTTATCAAGCAGTGCTTCAATAACCTGCTGGGCAATATCGGAATACTTGTACAGATAATGACGTTTCTTCACATTCTCTGCTCGCTCTTTCTTTGTCAGCGGTGGTTTATCATACGCCAAGTGACAGATGATATCAAAATCATCAAGCTCTGTTTTACCCAGTTCTTCTCTGATAGCTTCGAGCAGCACACCACTGTCTTGTAATTCATCAATGATGGCTTGTTTTTTCTCCGCTTCGGTCCATGTTCTCAAGAAATCATCCAGCCTTGCATATTGCTGCAAGATATTGTTCTTTGTGTAGTCAACCAGACTTTCGGTGATGAGTTTTCCGTCTTTATCGACATATTGGACTCTCTCGGAAAGAACTCTAACAGTAACATCCCCTATATAATATTTGCGAGGCTTATCTTCACCATCATCATCAAAGTCATCCGTTCCTCCTGTGTCACCACTGGTCTCATTGACACCATCATTGCCATTATTTTGACCATAGCCTTCATTGCCTTCTTCTGTTTCTGCTTCAGGCTCATCAACCGGATCATTCCCATCAAGTTCAATAACCACTTCTGGTATGCCATCAAATGTAGGATCGGCAAAGAGCCGGCTAGAATTTCTGAAATCCATAATGGTAAAGTATGTCTTACCATATTCCTCGAGTAGTCTTGTCCCACGACCAATAATCTGCTTAAATTCGGTCATGCTGTTTATGTTATTTTCTAAAACAATCAACTTACACATTTTCGCATCCACACCGGTAGTCATTAGCTTACTTGTTACTGCTATAACCGGATAAGGGCTTTCTTCATCAATAAAATTTTCCAGTTGGGCTTTTCCTACATCATTGTCTCCAGTGATACGCATGATGTATTTATCATTTTCTGCATACAAGTCTTTATTGTCATTGATAAGTGCTTGTCTCATACGTTCGGCGTGTTCAATGTCAACACAGAATATAATGGTTTTACTAAAACGATCGGTTTTCTTTAAGAACTCTGTGATTTTAGATGCTACCACTCGTGTTCGATCATCAATCACAAGAGATCGGTCAAAATCTTTTATATTGTACTCTCGATCCTCAATTTCATAGCCATATTTATCAACCTTTCCATCTTCCGGTCGATACCCTTCTAAATCTTTATCTAGACCAATTCTGATGACTTTATAAGGTGCCAAGAAGCCATCATTGATTCCTTGTTTTAAAGAATATTCATAGATCGGCTCACCAAAATAAGAGAAGCTAGATGCTTCTTTTGTTTCTATTGGTGTTGCTGTACAGCCGATGTGAGTAGCCGATGAAAAATAATCCAGAACCTTTCTCCACGCTGATTCCTCTTTTGCACTTCCTCTGTGGCACTCATCAATCACAATTAAATCAAAAAAGTTCGGTTGAAACTGACGGAAAGTCTCTTCTCCATCGTCCCCGGTAAGCTGCTGATAAAGAGCTAAATAAATCTCATAAGAACTATCAAGATTTTTATTCTGAACCTTTATCATCTTTCCGCTAAAAGGCTTAAAGTCACCAGAAATAGTTTGGTCAATCAGTACATTTCTGTCTGCTAAGAAAAGTATCTTTTTCTTTAAACCAGATTTCCATAACCTATATATCATCTGGAAGGTCATAAATGTCTTACCAGTACCTGTAGCACTGACTAGAAGCACACGTTCTTGACCCTTGGCAACCGCATCTACCGTTCGATTGATTGCAACCCTCTGATAATACCTTGGTGTCTTATAATTCGGGACATAGTAATAAGGTTCAAGAAGCACCTTCTCTTCAACCTCGTTGATATTCTTATCTATTAAATATCTTTGATATAATTCCTCTGGTGATGGAAATTCATTTAGTCTAAGTTCTCTTACTTCACCAGTGATTAAGTTCTGCTCCACAAAGCCATCCCCATTAGAAGCGTAGACATAGTATATGTCTAGTGCTTTCGCATAGTCGATTGCTTGCTGCAAACCATCTCCTACCGGATGATTATTATCCTTGGCTTCTATGACTGCTAAAGGAAAGTTATTTTTGTAAAAAAGTACATAGTCTGCTCTTTTCTTCTTTCCTCTGGCAGTTATATTTCCACGGAGAATAATTC
>JAIMAD010000302.1 GCA_023512145.1 Bacillus sp. (in: firmicutes)
AAAACGATGTATGCTAATAACTGTATGCAAAATAGCCATTGCTTGGCAAGTCGAGTCACCGACGCTTGCTCAGTAACAGGGGATTGAAATTTTAGGAGGTGAATCGGATGGCAATCACTAAAGAACGTAAAAATGAACTAATCAGTGAGTATAGAACTCATGAAAGCGATACTGGATCTGCGGAGGTTCAAGTCGCTGTCCTTACTGAATCAATCAACAATTTGAATGAGCACTTACGTACTCATAAGAAAGACCACCACTCACGTCGCGGTCTGTTGAAAATGGTTGGTAAACGTCGTAATCTTTTAACATTCCTACGTAACAATGAAGTTTCACGTTATCGTGTGTTAATTAATAAGCTTGGTCTACGTCGGTAGTCTAAAGAAGCGGGAGTATTCCCGCTTTTTTATTAGCTTTAAAAAGACGAGCAGCTTACATGATTTAAGTAGCAAGAAAAATAAATTTTTTATACATATTTTTAAGACAGTACTCTTTGTGCATACTATAAATGATTTGTATTGATAACATAAGCATTCTGATCTTTTTAATATTAGTGAAATTAAAGTAAGATGATACTGCGAAAGTAGAAGTTTTCGCGCATCATCCTCTAAAGTGATATAGATAGAGAGGGGTAGAATTATGGAAAAATTAAAACATGAGTATTCTATGGATTGGGCTGGCCGTAAACTAAGTGTCGAAATTGGACAATTAGCAAAACAAGCAAATGGTGCGGTCATGGTACGCTATGGAGATTCAGCAGTATTAAGTTTAGCTACCGCTTCCAAGGAACCGAGAAATTTAGACTTTTTCCCATTAATGGTTAACTATGAAGAGCGTTTGTATGCAGTTGGAAAAATACCTGGTGGATTTATTAAACGTGAGGGTCGTCCAAGCGATAAGGCGATATTAGCGAGCAGACTGATTGACAGACCAATTCGACCGCTTTTTCCTGACGGTTTCCGTAATGATCTCCAAGTTATTAATATTGTCATGAGTGTTGATCAAGATTGTTCTACAGAAATGGCAGCAATGTTTGGTTCTTCATTAGCACTAGGTACTTCAGATATTCCTTTTGATGGACCAATTGCAGGTGTTGTGGTAGGTAGAGTGAACGGTGAGTTTGTGATCAATCCGAATGTCGAACAGGCTGAGAAAAGCGACATCCATTTAGTTGTTGCTGGTACAAAAGATGCAATTAACATGGTTGAGGCAGGTGCCCTTGAGGTTCCTGAGGAAACTATGCTTGAAGCAATTATGTTTGGTCATGAAGAGATTAAGATCTTAATCGCATTCCAAGAAAAAATTATCGCTGAAATCGGTAAAGAAAAGAAACAAGTAAACTTATATGTGCTTGATCAAGCACTAGAGGCTGAAGTTAGAGACATGTGTGAAGCTGATATGATTAAGGCAATTCAGGTTCAAGAAAAGCATGCCCGCGAAGATGCAATTTCTGAAGTGAAGAATCAAGTAACAACGAAATACGTGGAACTAGAAGCAACAGCTGAAGACTTAAAACAAGTTAAGCAGATTTTGGACAAGATTGTCAAAGGTGAAGTTAGACGCTTAATAACTGTGGAAAAGGTTCGTCCTGATGGTCGGAAAGCTGATGAAATTCGTCCATTATCCTCACAAGTCGGTATTTTGCCTAGAACTCACGGATCAGGATTATTTACACGAGGACAAACTCAGGCCTTGAGTATTTGTACACTTGGCGCAATGGGGGATGTTCAAATCCTTGACGGTCTTGGGATTGAAGAAGAAAAACGGTTCATGCATCATTATAACTTCCCACACTTTAGTGTCGGGGAAACAGGTCCAATCCGTGGTCCAGGCCGTCGTGAAATTGGGCATGGCGCACTAGGTGAACGTGCCTTAGAACCGATTCTTCCAACTGAAGTTGACTTTCCATATACGATTCGACTCGTTTCTGAAGTTCTTGAATCCAATGGTTCGACATCTCAGGCAAGTATTTGTGCAAGTACCTTAGCGATGATGGATGCGGGTGTACCGATTAAAGCTCCTGTAGCTGGTATTGCGATGGGACTTGTGATGACAGGTGAGCATTATACAGTTTTATCAGATATTCAAGGAATGGAAGACCACCTTGGAGACATGGATTTTAAAGTTGCAGGAACCGCTAAAGGTGTAACGGCACTACAAATGGATATTAAGATTGCAGGTCTTTCCCGCGAGATTTTAGAAGAAGCCTTGCAACAGGCAAAAATAGGAAGAATGCACATTTTAGATTCTATGCTTGCTACCATTTTAGAACCAAGAACAGAGCTTTCACAGTTTGCACCGAAAATTTTAACGATGAAAATCAATCCTGATAAAATCCGGGATGTCATCGGACCAAGTGGAAAACAAATCAATAAGATTATTGAGGAAACAGGTGTTAAGATTGATATCGAGCAGGATGGTACCGTCTTTATTGCCTCAACCAATGAAGAAATGAACCAAAAGGCAAAGAAAATTATTGAAGATCTTGTTCGTGAAGTTCAAGTTGGCGAAATGTATCTTGGTAAGGTAAAACGGATTGAAAAATTTGGTTGCTTCGTAGAAGTTTTTGCTGGAAAAGACGGTCTCGTCCATATTTCTGAACTCGCTGAAGAGCGGGTAGGAAAAGTAGAAGATATTGTTAAGTTGGGAGACGAAATGTTAGTCAAAGTAACCGAAGTTGACAAACAAGGTCGTGTTAATCTTTCCCGAAAAGCAGTTTTAAAGGAACAGCGTGAAAAGGCAGAAGAAAACAGAGGCTAATAAACGCTGTAAACAATTAGTAAGTCAGGGGTCCCCCCCTGACTTTTTCTATTTTAATGCTGATACAATAGTGTAAGTATGCCTACCTGCCCCTTTCATGTTCTACCTTGTCCATCTTGTACATAATCTTTATGGAGGGGGGAGTGTGATGAAAAAGAGTGCTATTTTTATCATTATTTGTTTGTCTGCATGGTTTGCAGTAAACAATTCATTTGTAAATAAATATGTTGCTCCATTAAAGGATTCTGGACTTGCGGTAGTAAAGCAGCAGTCAGACCCTTTATATCATAGTATTATTAAACATAGTTCTACATATGAAGTATTACCTTCCGATGCAACGGTAGATAGGGTTTGGAAGGCTATACCAGGATATAATGGACTTAAGGTTGATATAGCTGCTTCATATAAAAATATGAAAAATAAAGGTGTATATAATGAGGATAAATTAGTGTTTATCCAGACGAAACCAAAGGTCCATCTTCAAGATTTACCGCCCTCCCCAATTTATAAAGGCCATGCTGATAAACCCATGGTAACATTTATTATTAATGTGGCATGGGGAAATGAATATCTTTCTGAAATCCTTGCAACCTTAAAAAGTCATAGTGTATCAGCTAGTTTTTTTCTGGAAGGTAATTGGGTCAAAAAGAATCCAGAGTTGGCAAAAATGATTGTGAGCGCAGGACATGAAGTAGGAAATCATTCTTATTCTCATCCAGATATGAAGCGGCTAACAGCTACTCAGGCAAGGGAACAAATGGTGAAAACTAACGAAATAATTGAAGCAGCGACAGGTGTAAAATGTGTTTGGTTTGCGCCACCTAGCGGAAGTTATCGTGATGAGACAATTTTAATTGCAGACGAATTAAAGTTGAAGACGGTTATGTGGACAGTTGATACAGTCGACTGGCAAAAGCCTTCTTCTGAAACACTAATTAATCGTGTAATGACAAAAATCGATAAAGGTTCTTTGGTTCTTATGCATCCAACCGAATCTACGGCAAAATCGCTCGATCGGTTAATCACCTTAATTGAACAGAGAAATTTAAAAATTGGGACTGTTTCAGAGTTAACGAGTGAAGAAAGAATTATAAAATAATTAGGTAAGATATATCAGATAATTGGAGAAAATAAATTTTAGCAAGTATAATGATAATTGGAATAGTAGCAGCTGCTGTTTACAGTCAGGAGGAAGTCGATGATTAATAAATACACTTGCCAAAATGGAGTAAGAATTGTATTAGAAAATATTCCTACCGTACGGTCCGTTGCAATTGGTGTATGGATTGGAACAGGCTCTAGAGATGAGAATTCACAAAACAACGGGATTTCCCACTTTCTTGAACATATGTTCTTTAAAGGCACTGCCTCGCGGACTGCCAAGGAAATTGCCGAATCCTTTGATAGTATTGGCGGACAAGTGAATGCATTTACCTCTAAAGAGTATACATGCTATTATGCAAAAGTACTTGATACACATTCGCAATTTGCATTAGATGTTTTAGCAGATATGTTCTTTAACTCAACGTTTGTGGAAGAAGAACTAACAAAAGAAAAAAAGGTTGTCTTGGAAGAGATAAAAATGTATGAAGATACCCCCGACGATATTGTTCATGATTTGCTTAGTAGAGCGGTATTTGGCGATCATCCACTGGGATATCCAATTCTGGGAACGGATGAAACAGTTAATACGTTTACAAGTGAAAAACTTAAAGAATATATTAATGATAGATATACTCCCGAAAATGTAGTCATCTCAATAGCGGGCAATATATCAGAAACATTTATTCAAGAAGTAGAAAAGTATTTTGGGACTTATCAAGGTAATAAAAAAATAACTACTGAAAATATTCCTGTCTTTCACTCCAATAGGATTTCACGAAAAAAGGAAATTGAACAGGCCCACTTATGTATAGGTTTCGAAGGATTAAAAGTTGGTCATGAAGACGTATATAGTTTAATAACCTTAAATAATATATTAGGTGGTAGCATGAGCTCAAGATTATTCCAGGAAGTACGTGAGCAAAGAGGCCTAGCGTATTCCGTATTCTCTTACCATTCTTCCTTTCAAGATAGTGGAATTGTGACGTTGTACGGTGGAACTGGGGCAAAGCAACTGGATATTTTATTTGAAACCATCCAAGAAACACTTGCTAAATTAAAGCAAGATGGGATTACGGATAAAGAATTAACGAATAGTAAAGAGCAGCTAAAAGGAAGCTTGATGCTAAGTTTGGAAAGTACCAATAGTCGGATGAGTCGTAATGGTAAAAATGAACTACTGTTAAAACGCCATCGCTCACTTGATCAAATAATAGAACAAATTGATTTAGTTTCGAAAAGTAGTGTGAGCGACATGACAGGGAAGGTCTTTACTGATAAATATTCTGTCTCATTAATTAGCCCCACTGGTGAATTACCAAAGACATTAGTGTAACCCCAAAAAAAACAGTTCACCCCGAACTGTTTTTTTGTTTTTAATTGTCACCAGACTCGAATCTTAAGCCAATCATCAAGACTCTGAGCCCTGCCCAATTTCCAATCAAACCTTACTGTCGTTGGTATTCTTTTTTCTTAGTCTAATTAACGACTTTCGCTTATAAACTAATAGAAAAGGGTAGCGAAGGGGGTTCTATCGGCATGAGGTTAAGTGAATTAAGTGGGAAAGAAATTGTGGATGTAAAAAAGGCAGAGCGCCTTGGCGTCCTTGGGCAAACAGATTTAGAAATTAATGAAGGAACAGGGCAAATACAGGCGCTGCTTATTCCTTCATTAAAATGGTTTGGTTTTCGAAAACAAGGTGAGGAAGTAAGGGTCCCCTGGAAGCATATTAAAAAAAGGCCTCATTTAGAGCTCTTCTAATATAAACAAGGCGAGGTTAATTTATGGCTTCCTGGAGAATCAAGACCATCGATCAGCTGGTAGCGGAAAAGGAAGAAGGAACTCATCATTTAAGAAAAATTCTTGGTTTATTTGATTTAACAG
>JAIMAD010000303.1 GCA_023512145.1 Bacillus sp. (in: firmicutes)
GACTGGAGCGCTTCGACTAAGATAAATGAAACACGAAGAGCGATAGCGATTCGATGTTGACTTATCGAAGGGAGAAGAGCGAAGTCCACTAGCAGTACGGGCGCTGCAGCACGGACAATTCTCAAAGTTAAAAATTTTATATTTTCTTATACATAAAAATACCCGGATGCCTAGGCACCCGGGTAAATTTCTATTCTTTCTTATTCAATCTGTGATTTTCCCATATTTTCCGCCACCACCAGCTGAGAGGTTTACTTTTCCTTCTCTGGCTTTGATTATTAACTGTGCTATTTTTTCAGAGACAACCTCCCGCAAACCCTCATAAGGAACTTCGTGTAAAATCGCCATTTCAGAGCCAAAATGATTGACGAGATTATCTAGTAATTTTGGTCCCAGGCCAGGAATATATTCAAGCGGGACTTGATGAACATAGGGTGGACGCCCTTCAGGACTTCTCTCAGATGTTTTCAGTTCAAGGATTCGATCGGCTACACCTTTAACAATCTTTTTATTTCCACACAGAGTACATAGTTGATCATCGGTGCTAGCAGGATTTAAACATTCTGCACAAACGGTTTTGTGATACTTACCAAGCAATGGATCAAGTCCATAGTTTCCGATTATTTTTCGTCCGTCTTCATTTTTTAATGCCTTGTGTAATTCTTTAAATGTTGGTTCCTCCATGGCAACCACTTGATATTCACGGGCAATTTTGGCTAAGGAATGGGCATCTGAATTGGTTACAAATGTATAATCGTGTAATTCTTTTATTTGATCTGCCATTTTAGTATCAGAGCTTAAACCAAGCTCAATTCCGTCGATCAAACTCGGGTCTAATACCTCCGTTAGTGACGTAGTGACGCCTTTTCCATATAAACTTTTGAAAGGCGTGAACACATGGGCAGGAATAAAAATTCCACCTAGCTCTTTTACTTTTTTTTGCAAAACAAGACCTGTTACGTATACCCGTTGTGAACTCAACTGAATATTTTTCAAATGGCCTGACAGCCAGGAAGAAAATTTCCTCATAATAGATAGGTTTGGAAAATAACAAAGAAGGTGAATCGGACCGTTACTTTGTTCATCATTAATTTCCAATTCCGAACCGGGGATAATCGTTAAATCACCAAATACGAGACCACCATCTAGATGTTCAAAGATTTCGCCGCTTTCAATAAGGCTTTCCATCTCAAGGATTACTTCTGGAGAATGGCTGTCGATTATCCCAACCATATTGAGTCCTTTTTCATGCCGTGCATGTTCAATTATATTCGTAAATGTTAGTGATTTTGCCCCCGTTATTTTAACTGGCTTGCCTGTCCAAGTTCGTCCAATATGGATATGTAAATCTACATAGTAGTTTTTCATTTCTGTGCCAATGCCTCTTGTAATTGTAAGTATTGAACAGCGTAGGCTGTTTTAACATCAAAGATTTTTTGTTCCTTTATATATTGAATGGCTTCATCTAGGGTTAATTCTTCTAGATTTACAAATTCATCTTCGTCTAGCGCAGCTGCATTTTCTTTTTTAGTGAGCCCTGTCGCCACATACAGATGAATAATTTCATCGGCAAATCCTGGTGAGGTATAAAAAGAAGTTAACAATTCTAGGCTCTTGCACTCATAACCTGTCTCTTCCTCTAATTCGCGGCGAGCACAAAGGGCTGGCTTTTCACCTTTTTCAAGTTTTCCAGCAGGAATTTCAACAATGGTACGTTCCAGTGCTTTGCGGTACTGCTCAACCATGACAATTTTATTATCATTAGTAATCGCTAAAATAGCGACCGCACCCGGGTGTTTGATAATTTCCCGTTTCGAATGTTTCCCGTTTGGAAGCTCTACATCCTGCACTTGGAGGCTAATTACTTTTCCTACAAATATTTCTTCGCTATGTAGCGTTTTTTCTTTAAGTTTATTCATTTCTTGTCACTCCTGTTCTAATCCGATATGATCTGCACATACATTTTACCATACTTCAATTGGAGGGGAATGGGATGAAGGTGTATGTACATGATGCGGGTATAATCCTTGTTGGTAAAGGCTGGGAAGTGATTCAAAAGCTACAGGAATATAACAAAGAGTATATTACCGTTTCCAACTGGGTTCGGAAAATGACACCAAAATAAGTGTTTTCGTTTGTAGTCTGCCCTGTTCTTACGTAAAATGATAAAAAAGGACGGGGTGATTTTTTGAAAAAAAGAAGGTTAGGAAATTCAGAATTGTATGTGAGCGAACTAGGTCTTGGTTGTATGTCAATCGGGGGCGAGGAAAAAGCTGCCAGAAAAATAATTGAAGCAGCACTTTATGAGGGCATTAATTATTTTGATACTGCCGATTTATATGATTTTGGTGAAAACGAGAAAATAGTTGGTCATGCCTTAAAGAATATCCGTGATCAAGTTATTATTGCGACGAAGGTTGGGAACCGCTGGAGTCCAGACAAAACCGGCTGGAAGTGGGACGCTTCAAAGTCGTATATAAAGGAAGCAGTAAAAAACAGCTTAGTGCGGCTTGGAACAGACTATATTGATCTTTATCAATTACACGGTGGTACGATGGAAGACCCAATTGAGGAGACAATCGAAGCATTTGAAGAATTGAGGACAGAAGGATTTATTCGCTATTATGGCATCTCGTCGATTCGACCAAATGTAATTCGGGAATATGTGAAAAAAGCTAGGATTGTATCTGTGATGATGCAATACAGCATACTCGACCGCCGACCTGAGGAAGAGGCATTGTCGCTGATTAATGAGCAAGGGATTAGTGTTGTCACCCGTGGATCGCTTGCGAAGGGACTGCTAAGTGACAGGATGCTTAAAAAGGCATCCGAAAAAGGTTATTTGGACTATAGTTATCAAGAATTATCCGAAATCTTGCCTGTTTTAAAGGAGAAAGTGGCCGCTACCCGTTCGTTTACGGAAGTAGCTCTTCAATATAATCTAGCAAACCCTGCTGTTGCTTCTGTCGTTTCCGGTGCCAGCAGTCCAGACCAGATTAGGAGTAATGCGGATGCTGTAAGGAGCAATTTACTGACTGAGGAAGAGATTGCAGTAATTCATGGGTTGGTAATGGCAAACACCTATAAAGAACACTGCTAAAAGGAGAGTCTTTCTCTCCTTTTAACAGTGTTTATTTAAATTCCTTCCAATCCATTCCACTATCATTTAAAAGCTCTTCAAATGATTTATTCTTTTCTTTTAATCTTCTTTCTTCTCGCTTTCTTTGATCTTCTTCCTCTTTGCTTCTATCTTCTGCAGCTTTATATTCCGCTTTAAGTTCCGTTTGTTGTTCCTTTAATTGCTTTAGTAAATCTGGATTAATCATATCTGCTAGCGTTAGTGCTGCATCATCTTTTTTCGGTTTCGATTGATTTTTTTGTTTGGATTGCTTTTTCATCATACTCGGGCGAAGATACCCCGACTTCAACGAAGTAAGTCGGGGAGGAATCGCTTGCCCTACCTCCTTTCACATAATAACGTTTCCGAACCTTCTATCCTTTGCAACTGTTTACAATTGGCTGATGCATGGACTTTCGATCCATCTAAATGGCGTAAATCAAAGTAACCACTGCTTCGTCTACCAAAGATAAAACATATCACTCCGTTGTACCGCACTTTATCGAAGAGTTGAAACCCTTTGACATAGCGAGGAGCCTTATTATTTTTGCGCGTTCCTCCTTTGGCAATCGTGGCTTTGTGTAACTGACGATTGTTTTTACGAACCGCTTTCCATTGATACATTTTGTCTGTTGGGTTGGCTAATGGATTCCCACTGATGCAACGAGCATCGACGCTGTGTTCCTTGGCTAACCCATGAGTAATGCGGATATGCTTGGTCATGTATCCATAAGTGAATTGTACATTAGGATACGTTTCCTTTATTCCGTTGTAAATAAACCAACGCATCACGGTCATTTGAGAGGCATCTCGTAAGGGTTTTGATTTTCGTTTAAAAAGATGCTCCAACCCTTTTTGGTGAAGTTCGTGATGACAGCTCTCACATAGAGTAAGCAAATTATCAGGGCTGTCCCCTCCTGTTTTGCGACTCTCCACATGATGGACATTCAGGATTTTATCCCTCTTTTTGCCTTTGCACCATTGACAGGTATGCCCATCCCGATAAAAGACATATTCCCGTGTATTCCAAAAACCCATTTGCTCGCCTTGTTGATAGTCTTCCCCCTGAATGGAAGGGTTTTTGAGGAGTTGTGTATCAAATTGAGCGACCTCTACCGTTATTTTTGTAATCGGAAGAAGGAGGTGAACTAATTTCACCAATTTGATATGAGCCTCTACCTTGTTTTGAACGGAAGGAAAATGCCATTTTTCTTTTCGTTTTCGATTTAAAATACGACACTTCCGATAACGAGTGGTACGACTTCTTCTGGATTGGCGAAAATGTCTTCGTGTAGCCAATAACTCTTGAATATCGGCACGAAGCTGTACTTCACCTTCAAGCAACGTTTGTTTTTCGGTAGTGGCAGACAATCCTACATGCTTGGTGCCTGCATCCACGCCTAATGAAACAGGCTGTTTGTACCCACTGCTTCCATATATGAGTTGAAGGGTAAACGGTGTTTGTTTTACTACTTTGGCTTTCTTTTCTTTTAATAGGATTCTTGCCTTGCGAGGAGAACATGGCATCAGTGGTTCTCCGTAATGATTTAATACGTACACAAACATAGTGTGTACCTCCTTTTGGAGTTAGTGCCTCATACCCAAGGTTGGAAAGGCTTGTTTAGCTTACAGCACCGCTCCTACCCAACAGAGCTTTTAACCATAAGCGACAGGGCAACGGACTTGAGGAGCATCCGAGGGTGTCGTGACCTAACCAACGTAGTCTACATGAGACTGAGGGTAGTCAATAAGGGCTTTTGCAAGCCCACACTTCAACCATAGGTAAGTGGTGGGTTATTGACTCTAAACGCTCCTTAAACAAGACTTTATTCCTATTATATCATCTAAACTAAAAGTCCTCATAAAAATGGCAAGCTATTTAGCAGCCTGCCTTCTTTCGATTAATAACTATCCAGCAGAACATTCTCATCCACATGCAATGTCGCTTCAGTCGAATTGATGATATCCAGAGTAGTAAACCCTTGGGCTACCTCCACGAGCCTTAGCCCGGAATCCGTTACATCCATGACCGCTCGCTCGGTGATAATTCGGTGGACAACCCCTTTTCCAGTTAAAGGAAGCGTACATTGTTTTAATATTTTCGATTCTCCCCTTTTATTCACATGTTCCATAATGACAATGATCTTCTTGGCCCCATGGACAAGATCCATTGCCCCACCCATACCTTTAATCATTTTTCCTGGTATCATCCAGTTTGCCAGGTCACCCGTTTCGGATACTTCCATACCACCGAGAATTGCTAGGTTAATATGTCCCCCACGAATCATCGCAAACGATTCAGCACTATCAAAATAGGCAGCACCACTTATTGCCGTGACTGTCTCCTTCCCGGCATTAATTAAATCGGGATCAACCTCGTCTTCACCTGGATATGGGCCGATACCGAGAAGACCATTTTCCGATTGCAAAACTACCTGCTTATTTTCCGACATAAAATTAGCTACGAGGGTTGGCATGCCAATACCAAGGTTTACATAAAAGCCATTTTCAATTTCCTTCTCTGCCCTGATGGCAATTCTCTCTCTGACGTTGACGATATCATTCGCCATTGCGTTCACCCTTCCACCATCTCTATTTTCTAACAGTCAATCTCTCAATTCG
>JAIMAD010000304.1 GCA_023512145.1 Bacillus sp. (in: firmicutes)
ATGGAATAGAATTAGAGAGCAAAGCAGAAGAAAAGCAATATATTAAAGACAATAAAGTAGCATTAGAATCTGCTGTCGAACTTTATAAAACTGCATTGAATTTTTTTGCAGAAAAGAATTATAAAGGTGTATATAACATTGTAAAAATAACAGAGCAACCACATAAAACGTGGCTGAATGTAGATTGGTTTGAAAATAAAATACTTGAACCTATAAAAGAAGAAATAAAATATTTAAACCTAATTACTACAAATACTGGTGATAAAAAACCGTTGTTTGAGGTACGGGATAATCCTGTTGTTTTAATTCCTAAAAATCAAGAAAACAGAGACAAAATGCTTAAACTTTGGTCGTTGTCAAATGCTTTGTTTCCAGAGTTCCTTCCAAAGCAAGATGAGTTAGAAGCATGGTGCAGTTCGCTTTGGGATGAATGTAAAAACTTAGGTATCGACAACATAGTGCAAGCAATTCAAAGTTCCGAAAACATATCTTCTTTAGAAAATAAATTAAATGGACAAGATGTATTTGTCTGGTTGAATGAGTTTTACACATTACTTTTAACAAACGAAGATGAGAGCTGTAAAAAAGCAATAGAACAATCCGAAGTCTTTCTCAATCAAAATGGTAAGTTCTGCTGCTTGAATAAAGTTTTTTTTGACAAGGAAATTGATGATACATACAAGGAAGTTTTATCAATATTAGATATAGATGTTAAGGATAAATTACTTCATAAAAGGGTTTCAAGAGAGATTTCAAATCATATTGAATTAACAGCATATGGATATTCAGAACTGTTTTCTGAGACTACACGATGCTTACAAAATGAACATCAAAATCGTGAACATTTCTTTCAAAGAATACTATGCATACAAACAAATGAGAAACCGAAACAAGATGACTTTTTGAACATCGCCAAAGAGTTTTATAACAATACTGCATGGGAGACTATTGGTGCTAAAAAGTATTTGAAACCCATTTTTGAACAGGCACTGAATTATTGGGTTGTAAAGTTATGTGCTGATATACAGCAAAGTAAAACGTTGGATGTTTTCGCCGAGAAACACTTTTCAGACAACGTAGACAGTGCGATTCTGTTTATAAATCAATTGGTGTTGTTTTTAAAAAAAAATGATTATATACATTTGGCAGACAAGTATTCCGTTCTTCCAAACCAAAATGGAGTGTTTAAAAGAAGCACTGAATTACAGCTTGATACAGGAGAGATTGACGAAGTGGTGAAAGATGCTTACTGTTTTACAGGAGTAGACATCAGAATAAAACTGCTTATGAGTAGTATATATTTTCCGTTGTCTGAAAACACAGCAACAAATCTTTACCCATTAGCAGATGCAATAACAAATTATATTGAAAATCATAAGAATAAGCTTGGTGAAGATAATGATCAAGAGAAATTGGTTTTTCAAAATTTCTTTTCATACTTAAAGAGCACAGATGATAAACCAATTAAAAATGCTTTTAAAACCCTATACAGCAATTTATATTGGTTTTATAATGACGACATAATTTCTGACAACATGCAAAAGGCTGAGAAGTATGAGCAGTTACTATCTAGACATAGTGTAAAAAGTTTCCAAGAGCTAGAAGAACTATTAAAACAAGCTACAAGCAATGTGCAATCAGCAGAAACAATTAATATTTCAAGAGAACAACTTGCAGGAATCGGGATTAATACTGAAGAAGAGTTGTTGCAAGTTTTAAATGTGTTATTAGGAGAAGGAGAAATAACTGATTCTCAATTAGGCGAACTGCCAAGTGGTTTGTCCATAGAGGAAGTTTCTAAGAAATTCCTGCACAGTTCCAAAAACAATAAGTTTTCACGTGATTATTATGAAAAAATAATGAATAATGCTATAGAAAAGGTTTTTTACTACTTAAAAGAAACTGGAAGATATGTAATGTCTGAAAAGTTGGAAGAGTGGAAAAAAACAAGCTATTCAAAAACCGTTTTTTGGGCAAAGAAAAATGGTGCTGATATTCGCATTGTTGTAAGGCCGAGCGATGACGATAAAATTATTTTCTTTTATGAGCAAGAAGTTGCTGCAATGGACGATACCAACTATGAACTTTGGACTAGCAATAATGATGGAAATACACGCATGATTACATTAGGCGACATTATTAAGACCACGGGAATATCAGTCATTCCACTTAAAAATCTTAATCCAAAATAATAGGAAGTGGGGCTACCGTCTTGACACCAAATGAAGTATTAAGTTTAATAGCAAATAATAATCGTGATAATATTTATTGTGTTTATCCTGTTACACCTGATGAAACTATTGGAAGATTAATCTCTGCGCTTTCAAATTGTGGTGGAGGATTAATTGTTTTTGGTGTGCAAGATGATGGAAAAAAACTAAGGGTTAAAGGATACAAATTTAACGTAGATATTGATTCGATAAAAGCGAAACTTAGTGATAACGTTAATTTAACATTTTTTGATTTGCCACACGAAACTTCGGCGCTTAAATGTATTAATGTGGAAAAATGTGAAAATGTGGTGGTGTTTAGTGAAACACCTTACACACTTGACCATAATAGGAACGTTGCAGAGCTTCATATAAAAAAAGTGTTTCTATCGTATTCACATAATGATACTTGTATTGCCGATTTAGTCGATGAAAAGCTAAACTTTTTTGGAAAAGGTAGATTGGTTATTACAAGGGATAAAAGAACGTTAGAATATAAAAGTGATATTGATAAATTCATGCAGACAGTTTCTACTCACGATTATATGGTATCTATTATATCTGATAGCTATTTAAAATCTCGAGGATGTATGTATGAAATTTCTGAATTAATGCGAAATAGAGCGTTTAATGATAAGCTGTTGACAATTATCTTATCAAAATCAGATGAAAGTTTTTATCCAGCAGATAAGAAACCGGAACAGATCAAAGCAGATGTATATTCATTAAATCGCTTTGAGTATATAAAATATTGGGAAGCTGAAAAAGAGAAAGTAAATAAGCTGAATTCAGAAATAAGTGACTTAGCTCTTAAACAAGGATTAGTTGATGAGATTAAACAGATAAATGTTATATCAACGAATGGCGCGGAGCTAATTGAGATTTTTAAGAAAAGTTTAGGAAAAGACTTTTCTGAAATTAATCAAAATGCGTTTTCAGATTTACTATCTATTTTACTTTCATAGAATGAAAATAATATATTTTGGGCTTACGAAGAAAATAAATTACAGAACGTATTCAAAAAGTAATTGACCTTGGGTTATTTCCTGAAATGAACCAGTTTAAAATATACGCTATGGATGAATAAAGTTTTAGTGAATGAATTTAATCAGCCTGAAAATACTGTGACCGTATCCGACTATTAGAGGATAGGGTCACATTTATGGTCGCTGAATAGTGATGAGAATATCAACGAGGTTTACAACCAGAGAACCAGAAGTGTTGATATAGAGTTCTGATCGATACCAACATAGGGGCCCCAATAACTAATCTTTTGGAGGGTTCAGATGAACCCCCAATTCAATTTCCAACCTAAAAAAGCGTCAGTGGCGACAATTGCGTCAAATGGCAGAAGGTCAATGGACACCACTGACACTTCCCGCAGATGTTTCGAGTCAAGGGCTGTTGCGGCAGTCTCATCGAAGGCAAAGGAGCATCAAAAATTTAGCCGTTATTACGTATAAGGTGAACCGTATCACAAGTAGGGCAAGTTTTTTATACCGAATTATTAAATATACAGTGTATAAATCAAAAGGAATGTCACTATAAGTGGCATTCCTTTTGATTTATCTTTATGTTACTGGATGTTGCTCCTTATTAATTTCCTGACATTCATGGCAGCGATATTCATTTTTGATATTCCATTCACGAATTAATGGTGTTCCACAACTTTTGCAATAACGAATCTTTTGTTCAAGAAACGTTTTTGAAATTGTATTGGTCTATTGGCATGCTCAATCCATTCACTGCCTCCATCTGCCGGTATGCTTCACCTAGGCCAATTGAATCATAGTAAGCCCGCGTCACATCCTCCATGCGTTGGGTCACAGCATCATGCTGCTCCATCGGGATAAACTCAAGGATAGCTATGGTGATGCAGCTCCATGTTACGGAGAACGTATCACAAGTAACTACAAATTTTTTTTAATTTATGGGTCATAAGGAGGAAAAAATGACTGAATTACTAGCTCCAGCAGGAAATATGGAGGCTTTAAAAGCTGCAATTTCTAATGGTTGTGATGCAGTATACTTAGGAATGCAAAAATTTGGTGCACGTGCATACTCATCTAATTTTGATTTAGAATCGTTAAAAGAGGCTGTTACGTATGCGCACCTGAGGGACGTTAAAATCTATGTTGCAATGAATACCATCGTTTTCGAAAACGAAGTTGAAGAGATGAAAGAGCAAATACGCGAATTAAATGAAATCGGTGTGGATGGCATTATCGTCCAGGACCTGGCTGCTTTCAATTATATCGTTAAAAACTTTCTTGATATGGAAGCACATTGTTCAACTCAAATGGGAATAGACGATTTAGCCGGAACTTTATTATTTAAAGAACTTGGTGCTAAAAGAGTTGTTCTGTCCCGTGAGGTTGAGATTGAGAAAGTAAAAGAGATCAAAAGAATAGCTGAAATTCCTTTAGAAATTTTCGTTCACGGTGCTTTATGTGTATCTTACTCGGGAAACTGTCTAATGTCAGGATTAATGGGCAATCGAAGCGCAAATCGCGGAAGATGTGTGGGTTCATGCCGTAAGGAGTATGAACTAATGGATAAGACATCAGATACATCTTTAGGGAAAAACCATATTCTATCTACTAAGGACTTAAACACAATTGATTATATCGAGGATTTAAAAGAAATCGATTCTTTAAAAATAGAAGGTCGAATGAAAGTGCCTACATATGTTGCTAATGTTGTATCCAAATATCGCCTGGCCTTAGATCATAAAATAACCGAAGAAGATAAAGAAAATCTGAAAAAAACATTCAATCGAACCTTTACTAAAGGATATTTATTTCGCGAAGATAAGAGAAATATTACAAACATCTCAAGACCGAATAACTTTGGTTATGAAATTGGAGCCATTAGCAAGATGGTTAAAGATAGGTATGAAATAACACTTACTCGCACTTTAAATCAAAACGATACCATCCGGATAAGTCACGACCAAGAGGATGTTAATTTAACTGTTGTAAAACTGTACGATAAAGATGGCGAATTAATCAACAAAGCAGGTCATGTCTGCTATATCAAAATCAAAGAAAAGTTGTCTGTGGGAGATCTAGTATATAAAACGAAGGATTATTTCTATAACAAAGAATTAGAAGCATCACTGGAAAAAGAATTTAAGCGGTTTAGTCTAGATATTACAGTATATGCATGTCCAGATTCAAAGCTTCACATAGATGCGGAGGGCTTGGGCCATCATTATTCATATGAAAGCGAGGAAATACTAGGCGAAGCCATTAATAATCCAACAACAAAAGACCAGGTAATCAAGCAATTTTCCAGATTAAATGATACGATATTCGAACTTAATCATGTGGATCTTGAGGAATGCAATGCATTTATTCCAGCTAAACTGTTAAATGCAGCAAGAAGAGATATTGTACTGGGCTTATATGACTTAAAGCTTAACAGCCAAAAGAAAAGAACCAAGGCTTTGAAAGCAAAAGAAAAAATAAGCTTTGCCCCTGAAGAACCATACCTTACGGCCTCTGT
>JAIMAD010000029.1 GCA_023512145.1 Bacillus sp. (in: firmicutes)
AAAGAGGTTAGTAGTAGCGCCCATGCTGCCAAAAACAGCGGGAGTATTTACAAGAACTCTCCCTACCGGTTTTTTAAGGGCAAACTGACGGATCACTTCTTCATCCCGGGAATGGATGACAAGGGTATGTCCGTTCCTCTCACTTAGGAGCAATTCGATGCACTTTTCACAAGCGCCCAACCAATCGTCTTCTATGTAATATGTCAAGACCGGGCATAGTTTCTCTTTTGCATAGGCTATTGCTGTTTCATCTTGGTCAAATGCAAACAGTTTACCATTGACCCCGAGTCTTGAAAGAATCCGAGCGCTATGACCGGCCCCACCCAAAGTACAATCTACATAAATACCATCAGGCTTAATATTTAATCCGTCAACAGCTTCCTTTAACAACACAGTTGTATGTTCAAACATGTTAGTACCACCTTTTCCAATCGAACAATATATAATGAGAAGAGTGAATCTTCTTGTTAAGGCCATCTGAGCTAGATATAAGGAATTATATTAATATAGCTTCTCCATTATATATCAAAGCCAATCATATTTTCTGCAATTTCCACAAATGATTCTTCAGACTGTTTAGAATAGTCTTCCCAAATTTGTTTATTCCAGATTTCAATTCGATTAGAAACACCCAAAATCACGCATTCTTTTTCCAACTTTGCATAGTGCAGTAATGGTCCCGGAAGATTAATTCTTCCTTGCTTATCTAGTTCACTCTCTGTTGCTCCAGAAAAGAAGAATCTAGTAAATGCACGGGCATCTTTCTTTGTCAGGGGTAAACCTCTTAACTTCTCTTCAATAAGCCCCCACTCTGACATTGGGTAACCAAATAAACATTGATCCAGTCCACGCGTGATGATAAACATGTCACCAAGTTCATCACGAAATTTGGAGGGTACAATTAAGCGGCCTTTAATATCAATGCTGTGATGGTATTCACCCATGAACATACCCATTACCTCCACTTTCTATTAAAAATGTACCACATCCCCCCACTTTCTACCACTTATTTTTTAATTATTCGTTCTAACTCTCTTTAAATCCTTTTTTATTCAGCTGTTTTTTTACAAAAAAAAGAAAAACTCCACATTAACAGTGAAGTTTTTCTATACTTTCATAACCTTGTGGCGCCCATCAAATGTAAATGCCGCCACCATTATGTCATTAATAAAGTTCAGACCATATTCATTTAAATAATAAAAAATATTCCATACTCTTTCTTGTGGAAAGCCATCAGGCCGTAAAGCGGAATCCACACGAGTATATTTTTTTAGCCAGACCTCATGTTTTACCTTTAGCGAGTCTTCTATTTTTGTTTGCATGAACTCAATTTCTCTTAGTAAATAATTTTCGTTTTTCTTTAATAATGGTAAAAGACCGCGATCCAACTGTGCTGTTTTTTCTTCAATTAGCTGGTACTGTTGTAATAGAAGTTCTTTTGTATTTGAAAACAATTGATCAACATCTCTATCTTTTATTTCTTCAAGAAATTGTTCTTTTTGTTTATTAGTTCCGTTACTCAAAACATCCACTAGATTTACTTTTAATTCTGCTAGATATGTTTCAACAGAACAATCTAGAAAGGTTATATTCAAACGAGGGACAATGGGTGGCATCTTGATATCAAAATGCTCAAAAACGAGTTTAAGTTCTGCCCAGTAAGAAATTTCACCCGGCCCCGCAATGAAAGCAAGGGTTGGAAAAAGCCATTCCTGCATGAGCGGTCGCGTTACCACATTATTGCTTAAATTAGCCGGATTCTTATCAACGAGCACCATTAATTCTTCTATCGAAAACGAAATAGAGCATTTTTTCCCCACAAACCGATCACTTTCACGATCATATTCAAGCAAAATCCGTTCATTCATTTTTTGATCATAATAGAACAGATTTGCATTCTCTTCACTTGCTTCAATCGTAATTGAAAACCCTTTTTTTGCTATCTGCTTTTGTTGTTCCAACAGTGAGTAGGTTATCGCGTCATGGTGAACAATTTGTTTCTTTAAAAATTCCTTTTGTAGAAGCCGAAACTCCTTGTTCCCAGAATCAACGATTAATAGACCGTAATCCTTAAACAATTCCATAATAATATTTGCAAAGAAATCAACAAATGTGGTTGACCTTGTAATTTGTACTTCGGCAAATTCTAACAGAAAATTGGTATGTTTCGTCTCTCCGAAGTTTTCAATCAAATTTCGTACCCATGAAAGGCAAATATCCTTGTTTAACTGAATATCGGTTACCATGCTCTTTTGATGAATTTTTTCAGGATAGGTCCATTTATCTACTTTCTGATTTACAGGTACAAACACATGGTTTACCTCTTGGAAATCATGGTCCTCTCCTGCTATCCAAAAAACAGGAACCACCGGAAGCCCCAGTTGTAACTCTTTCTGCTCTGCTAATTTAATAATTGAAATGACTTTATGTATCGAATATAGCGGTCCTGTAAGAATCCCTGCCTGTTGCCCTCCAATGACAACGACGCTATTATTTGTTTTTAGTTTATCGATTGACTTTATAACAGCTTCAGACGATGGAAACCGCTTCATAAAGCTCTCAATATGTTCAGCAACCTCCAAGCGAGGAAACGGTCTGTTACTTAATTCAGCTAACCTTTTGTTATCATCGGTTGGTTCATTAAACCGATAGTGAAAAAAAGGCTGAATTTCAGTAGTTTGTTCCAAATAATTTGAAGCAAACCGGTTTGTTGCTGGTAAAGAGAGATTTAAAATCTCCATTAATGTACTTCCTTTCTGATCACCCAAATTCATTCTTTTAAGAGTATACCACTACGAAACCAATTTGAAAAAACATTGACTCTGATTTCATGGATAAATGATAAAAGTTAGAACCCGTTCTATTAATCCATAGAGAGTCAAGGTGATATAAGTCAGAAAAAAGAAAATAAAATTAAAGCGCCAAAATCCCTTGAAAACTTTCTTCAGGACAATTTCTCCCTTTAACTTCCAGTGAACAAATACAAACAGCATAGCGATAAAAATCATAAATAAAACAATTAACCAAAAAAGTGACTTTCCCCATATTGTTACGATTAAAAAGTGAACGGATATGATAAATAGAATGGTTGTATAATCGAGTGCTTTATGTACAGATTTGCGGGTATTATTTGTAACTTGTTTGATGACGAAAAATATAAGTATAATTCCTAAAAATGGAAAAGTTAAGAAAATAGTTAGAACGGAGGCAAGAACCGTCATCAAGTAAATGCCCCCTTAATCAATTCTTTCCCTTTTATAAGGTAAAACAAGTTCTCTACCTGCGAAGCCTTCAGTCCCTTGCTTACTGCCACTTCTAAAATGTAACCCAAGATGGCGTCAACTTCCGTCAATCTATTCGCTTCAATATCCTTGAGCATGGAGGAACGATTTTCGCCTGTATTTTTACAAATAGTAATTATTTGTTGCAGATGATTCTCTGCGTTTTCTAAATTCAAAATAGAGGAAATTTCGGAATATAGATTAGTTAAAGCAGAAAAATAATAGTGATTAGTAATCAATTCACCGTTTTTCACCTGAAGGATAGCGGTTAACGGATTTATTACCGCGTTGACAATTAATTTATTTAGGAGCATTTCATAGTAATCCATTTGTAGAACAACCGGAAAATCTACCGAGGTTGTTAAAACAAATTTATTTAAGATTGCAAAATTTCCTCTAAAACCGGCAACATTGGTCGTACCTTCACCATTATGGCTTACTGTATACGAATTTTCTTTCAATGCTCCATGCTCCACAGAGCCAACAAAAAGATTGCTTGCCTGCAGATTTTTAAGTTTTCTTAAATGACCCATTCCATTCTGTAAAAAAAGGAGGTTGTCAGGAATGGTTTCTAGCTGATTTATTTCTTCGATGATTGCATTTAGTTGATATTGTTTCACTGTGATCATTGTTATATCGTCAGTTCCTTGCCACAAGTTTATTGGCAAAGCCTTAACTACTGATATAGTTTGTTCTGTCCCTTTTTTTAGCACAATTCCATAATTATTGATATCTGCCGCTTGCTCTGGCGTTCTAGTATAAATCGTAACCTCCATAACCCTACTAATATATGCAGCAAATAATAACCCAATCGACCCAGCACCGATAATGCCAACCCTCATGATAACCCCTCTTTTTATTGTCTTTACCCTGATTCTATCAGAAGCTGGCGCTATGTAGGTAGTAAGAATTATGAAAAAGGCCCTTTTCAATAAAAATATCAAAAAGGGTTTTTTTATAGTATCTGAATTTATGATAAAACTTCGAAATGTCCGGCTCAAGCAGCCTTTATTGCAAGTGGACTTTGTTCTCCCAAGTAAAAATTGGGTTTAGGATTTTTACTTCCCTTCGATAAGTCAACACCTGAAACGAATCGCTCTCCCATGTTTCCTTGATCTTAAGTCAAAGCGGTCCAGTCCGCATGTAGAGAGCTAAACGTGCGCTTACACTTTCTTATACAGGATAAACTGGATGTTTTCTTACACTGAAGTTTAATTCTTTTGTTTCATAATAACCAAAGCGCTGAATAAGTACATTTCTCAATTCAGACGGAGCCACAATTTCATCGATAATAAGCTCAGAAGCAAGCTTATAAATATCAATATGCTCCTTATATTCTTTTTGTTTCTCTTGAACAAAGGCGATTCTCTCTTTCGGGTCCTCAATTTCATTTATCTTATTTGAATAAACAGCATTAACAGCTGCCTCAGGGCCCATTACAGCAATTTGTGCAGTTGGCAGGGCAATGCAACAATCCGGTTCAAACGCAGGGCCTGCCATCGCATAAAGACCGGCACCATAAGCTTTTCTAACAATTACAGAAATCTTCGGTACGGTTGCCGAACTCATTGCAGCGATTAATTTTGCACCATGGCGGATAATCCCCGCACGTTCAACCTTTGAACCAATCATAAATCCAGGTACATCTGCAAGGAATAATAATGGAATATGGAAGGCATCACAAAGCTGGATGAATTTTGCTGCTTTATCGGCGGAATCAATAAAGAGAACACCCCCCTTTACCTTTGGCTGATTGGCAATAATACCAACAGCTCTACCATCGATTCTAGCTAAACCGGTTATTACTTCTGCTGCAAACAATTTTTTAACTTCATAAAAACTAGCACCGTCAACAAGTCTATCGATACACTCGTACATATCAAACGGAGCATTTTGGTTTTCCGGAATAATCGCTTCTAGCTCGCGGCCTTCTTTCGCTGCCACACTACTAGACAATTTTGTCTTTTCTTTAAAGCTGGAAGGAAAATAACTGATATATTTTTTAGCTGATTCAATTGCTTCTTCTTCACTAAGACTGAGAACATCACCACAGCCACTGACAGAACAGTGCATACGTGCCCCGCCCATTTCTTCTAGTGTGACCTTTTCACCAATGACCTTTTCAGCCATCCGTGGTGAACCAAGGTACATCGAGGCGTTTTGATCAACCATAATGACGATATCACAAAAAGCTGGAATATAGGCTCCACCTGCTGCGGAAGGTCCAAACAGGATACATACCTGGGGAATCATCCCGGAAAACTTAACTTGATTGTGGAATATTTTTCCGGCTCCCCTCCGATTTGGAAACATCTCCAATTGGTCTGTTATTCTTGCCCCTGCGGAATCAACTAGGTAGAATAATGGAACCTTTAGTTTTTCAGCAGTTTCTTGGATGCGAATGATTTTTTCAACCGTTCTAGCACCCCATGAACCCGCTTTAATCGTCGAATCATTGGCCATGACACAAACAGTCTGGCCATTAATTTTCCCAATAGCTGTTATAACACCATCTGCAGGCAGGTCGCCTGCTTGGAAATTAGCAAATTTACCATCTTCTTCGTATTTACCTTCATCAAATAATAATGTAAGGCGGTCACGAACAAATAGCTTGTTTTGCTCTGTCATCTTTTTATGGTATTTGCTATGTCCACCAGCTTCAATCATTCTTCGATTTTCATTTAATTGATCAATTAATGTATTGGTTGAAGACATATTTCTCCCCCTTATTAAAATGCTATTCTAAGACAATCAACACGTCGCCTTCATTAACAAAATCACCAATGGTAACCTTTAATCTCAATACTACCCCTTCTGAGGTACTTTCAATTGGAATTTCCATTTTCATTGATTCGAGCATTAATACTTCTAGACCTAAAGGAACTTGATCACCCGCTGCGACGAATATATTTAAAACCGTACCTGCCATTGTTGCCACGATTTCTTTCATTGTTTTAACACTCCTTATTTTAATAAATTTTTAGTAAGAAAAGCGCAAGGCGAGCCGGCGGAAAGGTTGCTCTTTAACCTTTTCGACGGATTGACTTGTGACCTCGAGCCCCTAGGCGCTGTAGCTGGACAATTCTCAAAGTTAAAAATTTTATACTTTCTTATCTGTTAGAAAGTTTGTTGTGTACAATCCGTTTTGAAAGTCTTCATCCGCGAGAATATTTACGAAAAGTGGAGCATTAGTTTGAATTCCGGAAATTTTCATTTCCCTAAAGAAACTTTCTGCACGTCTCAATGCTCCCTGCCTTGTTTCACCATGAAATATGCACTTTGCTACCATGGGGTCATAAAAGTGGGTGACCGTTCCACCTTCTTCATACCCAGCATCAATCCGAACTCCTTCATTCAGTGCCCACTGTAATGTTGTGATCTTTCCAGGCGAAGGTAAAAAGCGGACAGGATCTTCTGCATAAAGACGAAATTCAATTGCATGTCCTTTTGATACAAGCTCAGATTGTAATAACGGCAATCTCTCTCCTTGAGCAACAAGAATTTGCCATTTAACTAAATCAATTCCGGTGATCATTTCAGTAACAGGATGCTCAACTTGGAGCCGTGTATTCATTTCTAAAAAATAGAAATTTTCATTGCCATCGACGATAAATTCAATTGTTCCAGCGTTCGTATAATTTACAGCGTGGGCTGCTTTTAGAGCTGTATCATACATTTTCCGTCTCACTAAATCTGACATATTAGGCGAGGGTGATTCTTCGACAACCTTTTGATGCCTACGTTGAATCGAACAGTCCCTTTCAAAAAGATGAACGATGTTTCCAAAGTTATCCCCAAACACTTGAACTTCCACATGCCTAGCATAAGCAATATACTTTTCAATAAAAACTTCATCTGAACCAAAATAGGCCATTGCTTTCGACTTTACTTGTGCATAAGACTTAACGAGCGCTTGTTCATTTTCACAAAGGACCATACCAATTCCGCCACCCCCACCGCTTGCCTTAAGCATGACAGGGTATCCGATTGCTTCAGCAAGACTACATGCCTCTTGACTACCCATAAGTGCAAAGCTACTTCCAGGGACAACTAGGACACCTGCTTTTTCCATTGTTTGGCGTGAAACAATTTTATCCCCCATAGATTCAATTGTTTCAGGCCTCGGTCCAATAAATATAATTCCCGCTTTAATTACTTGTTTGGCAAATGTAGCATGTTCAGACAAAAAGCCATAACCAGGATGGATGGCATCAACGTTTTCGCTTTTTGCTATTTCCAAAATTTTATCTATCTGTAAATATGATTTATTAACAGGCGATTCACCAACGCATACTGCCTTAGTTGCAGCTTTTACAAACGGCATTTCCCTATCAGCTTCGGAATAAATAGCAATTGTTTCAATCCCCATCGCATAACAGGTCCTGATAATTCGAAGTGCTATTTCTCCCCTATTAGCAATTAATATTTTTTGCACATTTTTCTCCCCTTACTTCTCCCTTTTTACTCCACCAGTTAATATGTTTCTACATCATTCACTATATTTCCTGCAAATATAGAAAACACATACCTTTGTTTTTATTATGAAGAATTTTTTTTACTTTTGTTATATAATGATAGTAGTTCATTTTGAATAATGCAAAAATTATTCTCCACATATTTTTTAAATATAGACAAGATAGCAATGTTATTATTTTAGGAGGCTGGATATGCAAGTTAAAGTGGAAAAACTCAAAGTGAATTTTAAAACACTAGAAGAATTCAAAAAATTCAAAGAATACGGAATTCAAGAGCTGTCAATGCTGGAAGATATTGAAGCAAATATGATTGATAATGATAGTGACTCACCATTTTACGGAATTTACTTCGGGGACAAACTAATTGCTAGAATGAGTTTGTACCAAATAGAAGCTAAATTTGACCGTTACTTCTATCCACCACAAAACTATTTAGAATTATGGAAGCTAGAGGTACTGCCTGAATATCAAGGTAAGCGTTATGGTAAAGTCCTTGTCGAGTTTGCGAAAAGTTTTGGTCTACCAATTAAAACAAACCCAAGAGTCCAATCGAGTGGTTTTTGGGAGAAGATGGAGTTTGCCAATGTAGATTACGAAATGGAGCGTGACCGTGGCGAAAACCCATTAGTCTGGTATCCAGATGGCGTCAAACAACAGCAACGATAATTGAAAAAAAGCGCAGGTCTTTGACAGTTCATAGAGTTAGTAAAAATGTTAAAAAGCGGACAGCTGCCCGCTTTTTTATTGTTGTTTAGTATCGGCTTTTCTATTTTTCCATTCTTTCAAGATTACCATTTTTATCCATTTGGAATTTCACCTTTTGTTGTTTGTCCTCATCTTGAAGGATTACCATTTTTCGAGCTCTTTCCATTATTTCAATTAGGGATCGGTAATCTTCTTCAATAGCTGTTAAATTTTTAGTCAGTTTTTCGTTTTCTGCAGCCAGATAGTATATTTTCTTTTCCAACTCTTTGATTTTTTCAACAGACTTTTTTCTGTCTACTTCAAAAATTGATGAAGCTTCTGCATTCTTATGAAGATCCTCTAAAAAATGCAATACCTCTGGAAACGTAACTATACCTTCTTTTCCCCTAATAGTTGGTGACGTCATACTTCCCTCTAGATCCTGTTCTTGAACCTGTTCTAAGGCAACAGTAACCGGTTGTTTTTTTAACTCTTTCCGCTGCTTTTTAGCAAGCTCAATTCCCGATTTATATTGCTTTCTTACATATGAATTCCAGCGAAAGCCACAGGCCGCTGAGGTCCGCGTTAGCTGCTTCCCTACTTCCACAAATGCCTGTAGCTGTGTCCCGCCTTCACGGATATGCCGTAACACAACTTCTGCAAGTAACAAGTCTTCGTCCTGGGACCATGCATCTTGTCGAGTCGGTGACATCAGTAATCCCTCCTAGTGTTTTTATAATACATATGCATTCACTAGAAGAGATAGACTTATACAAAAGATGTGTTTTAATCTTTATTTACTATTTTCTACTCATAAACCTTTTTACATAGTTATGATGGGCATCACTTTCCCATAACAAGGAACAATTTCTAACCTCCTCTTCTATTCTTTCACGAAGTTTCGTTTCCTCCCACTTTCTAATCCACATCCTTTTATAGGATTGCAATACCCTTAAATCCGTCGAAAGCATTAACTCAAGGTATGCTTCACAAGCTAGAAGTGAGTTATTTTCGTATATTGCGTTGATAAATCCTACATCTTTTAATTCTTCACTTGTTTGCATTTCCGCTTCCATAAGAAGCTTCATAGTGGTAGAAGCAGGGAACTTTTCCGCCAAAATTGTTCCACCACCCCAACCTGTTGTTATCATTTGCTTTCCTTGGACAAACCCTGCTTTTATACCTTTACGCGCTAAGCGATAATCGCATGCCACTGCCAATTCACACCCTCCTCCAATCGCAATTCCATTAATGAGCGCAATGGTTGGAATAGGCAAGGTGAGCAATGAATATAGGATAGTAGACATCTTAGCAAGCATTGGGTAGGCATCTTCCTTAGTATGAAGGAGATGGAAAACTGACAAATCACCACCAGAACAAAAAGCATGGTCCCCGGTTCCAGTAATTACAAGTGCCAATATATCAGCATCTTCTGTTCTTTTAATCGCCTCTGCCAAACCTTGCATCACGTCATAATTAATCGCATTTCTTTTTTCACTTCTGTTGATCGTAAATAATAAATAACCCTTTTCCTGTTTTTCGATAGTATATGACAATTCCCCACCCCATTCATATTATGGCTAGTTTATTAAAACAGAGTCTAGTATGTCTATTTTTGTAAACGACAAAAGCACAAGGGCATAATGCGCCTTGTGCTTTTTATCATTTGGAAATTAGCCGTTCACAACGTCTTTTCCTTTGTATGTTCCGCAAGCTTTGCATACGTGATGAGTAAGTTTCATTTCACCACAGTTTGGGCAACTTACCATACCAGGTACGTTTAATTTTAAATGTGTACGACGTTTTCTTTTTGCCGTTTTTGATGTCCTTCTAGCAGGTACAGCCATTCTTCCCACCTCCTTAAAGAGTATTAAGAAAGTAATGAGGCCAGGGATACTGGTCTTCACTTTACTTATTAGATTTGTCGATTATGATTCAGAAGAAGAATTGTTTTTGTCAAAAAACTTCGCAAGTCCTGCAAGTCTCGAATCAATTTTTTTAGATTGACCTTCCTCATGAACAACTACCCAATCCTTACCAGACTGCGGAGCAGATTCATCAGAATTTTCATCTTCGCAAAAAACTTGCAATGGAACCTCAAGTAAAAGGATTTCTCGAATGATTGGCATTACATCAACCACATCAGCTTTAACTTGATATGCTTCCTCTTCAGTTTCATCTACTGAACCTTGTAAGAGGAACGTTTCAGTTGTTTCGACATTAATTGGAAGTTTAACATCCACTAAAGTACGAGAACAAGGAAGTATTAAGTGACCTTCGATTGTTAAATGAAATGTCACTTTTCTTGAATCGACATCTCCCCGACCATAAATATGAATCGGAGACACCTCACGAATGGTTGGATCATCTTGTTTGATCTCATCCACGCGAATTGTCTCATCAATCGTAAAATCCGTGTTTCGATATTTTTGTAATTGACTTAATGTCCATTTCAATTGAATCACCCCAAGGCAACAAAGGTAATTATAGCCTTCGATAAATTTTTTGTCAATGTTTTTTCTTTACACCTCGTCAGGTGTTTTTAATAAAGGGCAAATCGCTGATAAGTGTTACCATTACTAGTTTAACCAGTTAAGCTCTTTACAAACATCTTAATCATCTTATCATATAATTTGATTGGTTTCCTCAAAATTTTGCTATAATAGTAATAATTTAATAAGAAAGCTCAAATCACATCCGTTTATCGGTGACAAGCATAAGGTAATGGCGACTGTAAGCTGCTCTTTACCCAGCTTGCCCGATTGGCTTATGGCCAAGTAATAACGGCGTTTGGTTATTAAATAGATTCGGGTGACAACTTGATCTGGACAATTTTTATAGTTAAAAGGAGTGAACAAATGAGAGCTGTTGGCTTAATCGTGGAATACAACCCTTTTCATAATGGACATGCATACCATTTACAAGCCTCTAAGGAAGCTGCAAATGCAGATGTTGTGATTGCAGTAATGAGCGGAAATTTTTTGCAACGTGGGGAGCCTGCTCTTGTTTCAAAATGGTCGCGGACTAGGATGGCATTACTAAATGGAGTGGACCTAGTTTTTGAACTCCCCTATAACTTCGCAACCCAAAAGGCGGAAACCTTTGCCAATGGGGCTGTATCAATTTTAGATGCGCTTGGCTGTGATTTTTTATGCTTTGGTAGTGAGAGCGGGGATATTTCCTCATTCTTTCAAACCAACGACTACTTAGCCAAGCAGCAAAAGCCATATGATGAACATTTTAAACGATTCATCGATACAGGTGTTAGTTATCCAAAAGCCTTGTCCCTAGCTTTTCAACAATTACCCGATTCAGAGAATTTTTTAGACCTAACCCTGCCTAATAATATTCTTGGTTTTCAATACATCAAAGCAATTAAACAACAAAAGAGCTTCATTAAACCTATGACAGTGCCTAGAAAAAATGCCGACTATCATGATGAACATTTTGCCTCTGCCACAATTGCAAGTGCGACAAGTATCCGAAAAGCCATTTTCTCAGGAGCCGAGGGCCATTTTGCAATTGAGCAATTGGTACCAGTGCCCACCAAAGAATTATTAACGGAATATTATCAAGATTTCGGTGTATTTCATCATTGGGAAAATTATTGGAGCTATCTTCAATTTCGCTTAATCCATTGCAGTCCTGAAGAGCTTAAAGGAATTTACGAGGTGGAGGAAGGGCTTGAGAATAGATTACTAGCTACAGCATTAGTTTCCGAAAGTTTTCATGAATTTATGCTAAAAATTAAAAGTAAACGGTATACATGGACAAGGCTACAGCGCTTATGTATTCATATTTTAACAAATGCTAAAAAAACAGAAATGGATAGAAACCAGGAAAAGGCCACTTATTTAAGACTCCTTGGCATGACAACTACTGGGAAAGAGTACTTGAATAAGAGGAAAACTCACTTTAGTCTCCCTCTCGTTTCCAAACTATCTTCCTTTAAACATAAGGAAATTAACCTTGATATTAAAGCAGCACGTGTTTATTCATTGGGTGTTCCAGTCACTCTTAGACATGCACTACTTATGCAGGAATATAAACAACCACCAATTTTTGTCCAGTAAGTCAAGTTCGAGGTGGCCACCAATTTACCAGTTAACATTAGGGTGAAGGGTAGGTGGCGCCTTTTTGTTGGTAATTCTCCAAGTTATCTGGTGCTATAAATTTTTAAAAAAGGGCACAAGGAGCACACAACATTAATGCACCGTATATCATTTCCTATCCAGTTAAAAGATGATCCCTCATTAGAAGTCATCTTTTATTTTTTCGGTAGCTTTTCTAAATAACTTATAGCATCATCAAAAGTGTCAATTGGAACAATCTTCATTTTTGTCTTAATATCTTTTGCGGTTTTTTCTGCATCTCGGTAGTTTGAATTTTTTATTCCCAATTCATTCGGGGCTAAAAAGATTTCGGCTCCTGCTTTGTCTGCTGCAACGATTTTTTGTTCAATCCCACCGATAGGTCCAACCGAACCATCACTAGCAATGGTTCCAGTTCCAGCGATTTGGTATCCTTTTGTCAAATCATCGATTGTTAACTGGTTATAGATTTCCAAACTGAACATGAATCCTGCAGATGGACCTCCGATTTCATCCGTTTTTACCTTAACCTTTGGATTGACAATAATTTCTTTATCATCTACTAAGGATATGCCAATCCCAACCCTTTTGGGATCATCTTTAAAGGGCTTCAGGCTCAAGGTAACCGTATCCGTTTTTTTATTTCTTAAATAGGTTAATGTGATCGTATCCCCAGCTTTTTTTTGGCCAACAAAATCAATGAATTTTTCAGCGGAGGACAATTGTTGCCCATCCACTTTAGAAATTAGGTCACCAGCTTGAAGTTTCCCCTCGGCAGGCATAGTAGGAACGACCTGAACCACATAAATCCCTTTAAATTTATAATCAATAGCTAATCCTGCTTTTCGGTAGGCAACCTCAATCGCATTTTGTTTTGAACCAGCCATCATGTGCAGCTGTCTTGCATTGTATTCTTCGTCTGTTTCTTTTTTATTTAAAATCATATCCAATGGATAAATTTCTTCGTATTTTCGTATCTTTGCTTCCAAATAGGAGTAGATGTTTGCTCTGCCCATTCTAACCGTTGTAAGCATAAAGTTTCCTTCTTCTTTATAGCCATTTTCAACCTGGATGATGGGCCGAAGTTCCTTTGCCATCCCAGGTTTTGAAACATAATATGGCAATGAATAAAATATCCCGATAATTAAAATTAAGATAACCAAAAAGGAAGAACCTAAATATATTTTTTTACGCATCGCTAATTTACCCCTTCCACTGATCAATAACCATTTCAATTTGTTTTAGACACTTTTTCGTTTCTTCCTCACCAAGTTTAATTATCTCTTCAATATTTGTGAAGGCTCGCGAGCTGTAAATCTCAACAGGGGGACGGATCATGACAGTAGCAGCTATCTCCCTATTGTTAATTATCTCAGATTGCATAATGTCAATACTCTGCATAATGACATCGTAAATAGAGGTAACTTCAGCATTCCGTTTCACCCTCGAAACATCTACTGCGATAACAATATCCGCACCCATTTCCTTAGCGACCGATACAGGAACACGATCAGTTACTCCACCATCCACCAAGATTCTTCCATTGTATTTTTCTGGTACAAAAATCCCGGGGATAGAGATGCTCGCTCTAACAGCTTCAGCGACTGGCCCGCTCTTAAAAACAACTTTTTCACCTGTTAATAAATCAGTTGCGACGATACCAATTGGAATCGACAGTTCCTCAATATTTTTACCATGAGTAAATACCTTAATAAATTCTTTTACTTTCTTACCTGCAATAAAGCCCATTTTAGGTACGATAAAGTCTAAAAAGTATTTCCTTTTAAAGGCGGTAGATAATTTATATAATCGGTCCAAATCAATACCCGCCCCATAAAAACTACCCACAAGCGCTCCCATGCTGCTGCCAGCAATCAAATGTATCGGAATTCCAGCTTCTTTTAAGGCCTTAATTACGCCTAAATGAGCAAACCCACGTGCACCACCCGAACCAAGTGCCAAGCCTATTTTAGGGCCATCCATTTCAGCTACCTCCTATTTATAAATAAACAGAATCTAGGGCATTGAAAAGAACAATCTCGTTCAATCTTATGGTCTAAATAAACGTTCTATGAGTATATTTGTGTTATATGAGGACAAGTCAGTATAGGGATAAACCTTATTTTAACATTCAATTAATTGATTGCACAGTTTGAGTAATCCTCTAGGAAGGAGGACCCTTCGTTGTTTCGATCAAAACTAAAAACACTCTTTTTATCTATATCCGTAACTATTTTAGCAGCTTCACTTATTTCTTACCCACAAGAGTCCCTGGAGGCTTCCATCCGCGGTTTAAATATGTGGTGGGAAATTGTTTTTCCTTCCCTCTTACCATTTTTTATTGTATCAGAGATGTTAATTGGCTTTGGGGTTGTTAATTTTATTGGTGTCTTATTGGAACCATTGATGAGACCACTTTTTAAGGTACCTGGTGTTGGTGGATTTGTTTGGGCAATGGGAATGGCTTCCGGATTCCCGGCAGGTGCAAAGTTTACAGCACGATTACGCCTAGAAGGCCAATTAACACAAATAGAAGGAGAAAGACTCGTTTCTTTCACAAATTCATCAAACCCACTTTTTATCTTTGGTGCCGTGTCGGTAGGTTTTTTTGAAAATGCTCAATTAGGAGTCTTCCTTGCTTTGGCTCATTATTTAGGAAATATTTGTGTTGGACTTGTCATGCGCTTTTATGGAAATGAATCCCAGAACCAACATTATGAACATAAAAAAAAGTTCAAGCTAAAGAACGCCCTCTCTGCACTGCATCAAACGAGATTAAAAGATAATCGTCCTATCGGTAAACTTCTAGGGGATGCTGTTAATTCGTCGATCCAAACCTTATTAATGGTTGGTGGATTCATTATTCTATTCTCAGTGATTAATAAAATACTTTATCATTTACATATAACGGCTATGCTAGCGAATTCACTTGAGCTGTTGTTATCATCCTTGTCATTCCCAAAAATGTTAAGCATTCCATTTATTTCGGGGTTATTTGAAATCACGTTGGGAAGCCAATTAACAAGCCAAGTTCAGGATGCCACCCTTTTGCAAAAGGCAATGATTACAAGTTTCATCTTAGCTTTTAGTGGTTTTAGTGTCCAGGCACAGGTAGCCAGTATCCTCTCCCAAACAGATATAAGATTTAGGCCCTTTTTTATTGCAAGAATTATTCATGGCTTTTTTGCCAGCTTGATTGCCCTTATTTTATGGAAACCAATTTATGTACGTTTTTATAGTAAAGAGTCTTCTAACGTCTTGCCCGTTGGTTTCTTTGAAAACGGGTCATGGGCAAATCATTTTTACCATAAACTAATTGAGATTGGACCGCTCATTACCATCTTCTCACTCGTAGTGTATTCAATAATTTTACTCACCCGCTTAAATAAGAGCTAGGCAATTGCCTAGCTCTTATTTTTTATTCTTATTAAATTTCTTATGCAATTCTTTTTCGACAATAGGCGGGACAAGTGTTGATATATTTCCGTTGTATTTAGCAACTTCTTTGACAATACTTGAGCTTAAAAAGGAATATTGATTGTTGGTCATGATAAAGAAGGTTTCGATTTCTTCATCAAGAACTCTGTTCATAGATGTAATCTGCATTTCATACTCAAAATCCGAAACAGCACGTAAGCCACGAATAATGGCATTTGCGTTAACAGCCTTGGCATAGTCAACAAGAAGACCTGAATGTTCATCCACTTTCACATTGGGAAGATCTTTAGTTACTTCTTTAATCAGATTGATACGCTCTTCAACGCTAAATAGTGGATTTTTTGATGAATTATTCATTACACTTATGTATACCATATCAAAAACCTTGGCCCCTCTACGAATAATATCTAAGTGGCCATACGTAATTGGATCAAAACTCCCAGGACAAACAGCAATGCTAGCCAAAGAATACTCCCCCTTATAGATTGCTTCTTCTTTCATAAATCGTAACAGCAATCATCCCATACTTTTCATGTTTGATCTGCGTAAATCGTCCCACCGCTTGCGGTAATTCGACGTCAAAACTATGCTCACAGACAACGATTCCATCTATTTTCACCAAACCATGATTATCAACTTTTTCCATTAGCGATACCAATTGCTGTTTTTTATAAGGTGGGTCCAAAAATAGGTAATCGAAGCTGAAGTTTCTCTTAATAAGGGCTTTAATTGCCCGATCTGCATCATTCCGATAAACCTCGGCATACTCCTCAAACTTACAGGACTTTATATTCTCATAAATTGTTTGAATTGCTTTTGGTTCACGGTCAATAAAAATCACCTTTTCCAAACCTCTACTAAGTGCCTCCAAGCCCAAGCCACCACTACCTGCAAAAAGATCCAAACCTATTCCACCCTCAAAATAGGGTCCAATCATATTAAACAATGCTTCTTTGACTTTATCCGTTGTCGGACGAGTCGTAATGCCTGGCACAGCTTTAAGCGGTCTTCCCTTACAAATACCTGATACCACTCTCATTAATATATCACCACATTTTTCCCGAAAATCAATTTTCATAATACATCCTATCATATTTTACAATAAGTAGCCAAATCAGCGCAATTGTCCTTTATTAGATAACAACCACCATCTATTTGGAGCATAAATAGAAAATTTATTAAAAATACGTATAAGCTTTTGGGTTGTGGAAATAATGTAATTAACAACATCAATTCGAGGATGTTGTTGCCAACCGCGGAGAAGACTTACGTTTCCCCATAAGTTCTTCCTCCGGTTTCTCCTCTCCCTTTGCCTTCTGTCCTTTATGAGGATGTAGAAGGACCTGTAGAATAATTCTGCAGGTTTTTTTTATTTTTATTTATTAGGACGATAATTGTGATAAAGTATTGATG
>JAIMAD010000305.1 GCA_023512145.1 Bacillus sp. (in: firmicutes)
GTGTTAAGAGGATTGGATAAACTCAAAAATGCATAGGTATGAAAAGAACGAATAATTTAGCGGGCAGTTAACATAGGCTGTTGAGCAGTCTATTACTATTGGGTTATGTTTTATCGATGTGTTTACTTATGCAATGTTGGTTGCTTATAAATTTCTAGAAGAGGGAGATTGGAAAAAATGATGGAAGTGTTTCAACGATTTTTAACCATTTAAAGCTGTTGTACAGTTTCTAAATATTGTTATTACTAGTTGTATTGGTATATCTCAAAATCTTAACATGTAAAACAAACAAAAAAATGGTCAACCAAAAATATCTGGCTGACCAAAATTCTTTCAATAAATAGAAACTGCTAGTTTACTATATTCACATTCCCTATGGAAATGTGAAAAACTCTTAGCCTTTTTCTTATATTTCTTTCGATGAAATAGGTAAAAAAAGCTTAATCCCTCGTTTATTAAACGGTAACAGCTTTATATCAGCAATCAAATGACTGATGTATCCAGCAAGGCAGGTGTAGTAAACGCCGTCAATTCCGAGAGACACTTCTAATTTAGAAGCGATGATTCCGAAGAATAATACCCCCAATATCGAATGGGTATAGGTGCGGTGCGAAACGAAAGATGCGATTAAAATATAAATTCCAAATAGCATTAACCAGGTTTCTGATAAGGAGAATCCACCTGCAATTACACCGATTCCAGTGATGGTTAACATATGCTTTTGCTTGATTAATGCAGCTATAACCATCATCCCTAATCCGATTCCGATACCAAGCCATTTCTCTTTAGCATTTCCCTCATAAAAACTATAAAAGACCATCAGAATCCCAATCAATTGTGCAGTCGTCCGCATCACCTTATGGGAAATGGTGATTTTGCCACGAAGTATCCCATCAATGTCGAGGTCAGGAATCAATCCTGATATCCCGCCTAATCCGACTAGAAAGAGTGTCATAGAAGGAGTAGTTTGAAAAGTGCTTGCAACGATAAATCCTGTTGTTGCTCCAATTGTTGTATGTGCCGTCCCGTTCACTGTTCATTCCACCTCTATATATATTTATTGGTAGTTTAGAAGATACCACGATATATATTCTACTATAAAACATCTGTTCTGTGGAGAGGGAATTGAGAATCTTTATTATTTAACTGAAGTCTCAAACAGATTCTTGAGTTAAACAGACTGAACCTATTAAGTTTCTTTTTCTTTGCCTCCCAATATATGAATTCAACCACAGCACAATTCTCTTATAAACCTTTCTCGAAAATAAAAAATATAATAACAAGTCAGACCGCTGATTTTCAGCGGTCTGACTTGTTATAATCCCAATATTTAAGTGTGTCTGTTTTTCCAGTAGGCACACTTTTTAAGTCATTCCCATCTTTGTCTTTATAAACTTCATAGTCTTGGTACGTTTCAAAGATATATCCATCTACTGATTCGCTCTTTTCTAGTTTTTTTTCCAAAACAGGAACATCATTTGATGGATCAACCTCAACTGGTTGTACCATCACAGGTTGATCTGCCGTATAGACATAGTTTTTATTGAGAAAGGAATACGGGGAATCAAGATAGGCTACAAAAGCTACTAAGACAATAAGGAATAACACACTTGTGAAGGTTTTTATTTTCATTAACTTCAGGCTCCTTTAATCAATTACTCCCTGTATCCCATTTTATGCATGTCCTAAAAACATATGCCTGCAAGATTAATTTTGAATATTGGTTGTTTTGACTATTCCCAATTGTGGACGAAATACTACAAAAAGAATAAGGGCGGCAATGGAAATTAACGCTCCAGAAATATAGGGGAGTCCGATTGCCATCGAAAACAGCCACCCACCTAGGGGGGGACCTATAATCCGACCTAAGGAATCAAAGGAAGATAACAGACCTGTGGAACTTCCATGACCAGATGTGGACGTTTTCGTAAGCAGGGAAGAGACGCTTGGGCGAATAACACCATTTCCAATCCCAAAGATCGTCAGGAAAATAGCTGCTGTTGTAAAATTATTGACAAGTAATATCAGCCCGAATCCAATCGTTGATACAACAATGCCACCTTGAATAACGGCACTTTCTCCGTACTTCTTTGTCAATCTGCAGACTAAACCACCCTGCACGATGGCACTGGCAAACCCCATAATCATGAAGACATAACCAAGCTGAATAGAATCCATCCCAGCCTTTTTGGCAGCAAAATAGGCAAATGTCGCTTCCAATCCGGAAAGGGATAAGGAAATTAGTAATTGCACGTAAAATAAAATAGAGACAGTTCCCCTAAATTCCTTCCAAAACGACTGTTTTTTTTCTGTGCTAGCATTTTTTTTCTGCGCTGACTCTTTTAGGAAAAGGAAAACTAGAATCAAAGTAATGAATGATGAAGCACTAGCTAAGTAAAACGGCATACTCAAGCTGAATTTTGAAAAAATACCTCCAATAGCCGGTCCGAATACAAAGCCTAGGCCAGTTGCTGCACCTATGATTCCCATTCCTTTGCCACGATTTTCTTCCGTGGTAATATCTGCTACATAGGCCATTGCAGTTGGCATATTGGCAGAAGAAAGAATGCCACCGATGATTCTTGCTACAAATAACATCCAAAGCTGAGTCGATAGGGCTTGAATAAGAAAGGATAAGGTAAGACCTGCAATCCCAATCATCATTACGGGCTTTCGTCCGATTCGGTCAGAAACACGCCCCCATATTGGAGCGAAAATGAGCTGCATGAGAGAATAAACCGCCATTAAGAGCCCGAGTTCAGTGGGATTTGCTCCGATTTCTTCAGCGTAAAAAGGTAAGACTGGGATAATGATTCCAAATCCAACCATCACCAAAAACATAACTACAAATAAAATGGGTAGAGCGGATTTTGATTGCAAAGGATTTTCACTCCTAGATGAATTTTAAAAGTCATTATTAATACACTTTCATTCCTACTATATGATAATGGAAACTCTCGCACTAAAACAAGCCATTACACTCAATTATTTCCTAACCCAATCATAGTATGTAGTGGTTTTGTTTATTGGTAGGTTTTAAATATATAGCGATAATACTCGTAGCTTTAGTCATGGGTTGTTGATTAAATCTAGGATTAGCAGATTACTATCAATATGCTAGCGAAAAGTTAGCTTGCTTTAGCGTGGTATATAGAACTTTTTCTGTGATTTATTGGAGAGAACTATCCTTGGTGTAAAGGCAGCATATAGAAAAACACATATTCCCATAAAGGAAATGTGTGTTTATTTTACCGCTTTTCTCGTACTTTCTGAAGCAAAGTCTGCAATGATAACAAGAATCATATAACAGAGCAGAATCAGCGTGATTTCAGTATAATGGAAAAAACTCATTGCCAGCTTAAACTCCATCCCCAAGCCACCAGCACCAACAAAACCAACGACAATTGTTGTTCTCATGATGACTTCCCACCGATAGAGAATATAGGTGAGAAATCTTGGCAAGACCGTTGGAAGAATGCCGTAGAATAGGATCTGTATTTTGGATCCACCTGCAGAGGCCAAGTTTCGGATTGGACGAGGATCCATATCCTCAATTACCTCAGCCCAAAGCTTCCCAAGAATTCCAAAGTTGTGCAAAGCGAGTGCAATTGCACCTGGTAAGATACCTGGTTTTAAAATAAAAATAATCATCATCGCCCAAACCAATTCGGGTACAGATCGTGAAAAAATATAGAGTGTGCGAGTGATTCCATAAAGAATCCAATTATACCATTTTTTTGATGATGTCAAAGTCCCATTCGCGATATTTCTTGCCGCAGGAATTACGGTTAAGAAGGCGGCAATTGTTGCAAAGCCAATTGCCATGATACTCATTTCAAGCGTTTCAAGTGTGAGCTTTAACGCTTGCGCCCAGCTCCCTCCGTCAAGGAAGGCTGGATCTTTATCGTTCAAACCAATCAAACTACCGAAAAACCTTTTGGCATATTCGAGATTTTTATTTGAAAGTATTTCAAATAATTCAGCATTCTCACCAATTGTTATGAACATCCAAGAGCCGACAATTAACAGGGGGGCAAAAAGGGAAGAGCGCCAACCAGTACTAAACCTCTTCCGCCGCTTCCGTTCCGTTAACCCTTTGCGCACAAAGTTGCTCCAGATATCCACTAATAGCACGAGACCGATTAGGAAAAAAATATACGCCCAAACTTGATCATATTTTAAATCAGCAAGTGACAATTGAATTTGATAACCAAGCCCACCCAGACCAATAAAACTCATGATTGCAGAAGAACGAATGGCACATTCAAAGCGGTACATCGTATAACTGATCATATCTGCCCAAACTAACGGAAAATACCCATATATCAGAATTTGGAGCCTTGAGGCACCAGTAGATTTTAAGGCCAATATGGGCTGATTTGGAACATCATTTAGCATATCTGCAAAAATCCTGCCAAGTATACCTCCATAAGGAATCGCAAGGGCTAAAATAGCCGCATATGGCGAAAGTCCGACAGCCGCCACAAAAAGCCATGCCCAAATTAGTTCATGAATGGAACGTGTAAACCCTAATATTCCCCTGAAAAACACTTTAGAAATAATCCGAGCAGTTCTACTTGAGGTTAGTATGCCAGAGGCGAGAACTCCTACTATAAGTGCATAGATAATCGCAAGTGACATTCCGGCAACAGCGTAGGCTAGCGTAATCCAAGCGGATGTAAGTCCAACAACCAAGAGCTCTGTTGACAAATCGGGATGAAACAAGCCTTCAAAAATTTGTATCATCGTCGGAATACCGCCAGTGTGGAAAAGCTGCGGATTCCATTGGATGGAGAATAAACTCCACACGAAGACAGCAATCAACACTAAAGAAAGGATGAATCGGTTATGCAACCGAATGGGGGGTAAACGTTTCATCATCTTACCCGTGCTCCCTTATCTGATAAAGCTCTGTCAACATTTCATCTGTTACTTTTTCTGTTGGTAAATCAAAAAATAGTTCGCCATTTTTCAGGGAAATGATTCTTGTAAAATATTTTCGTGCATATTCGACGGAATGCAAGCTCGTTATTAACGTTTGTTTTTCCTCAGTAACAATGTTAATTAGCATTGTTAACACATCATGTGCTCTTGTTGGGTCGAGTGAGGCTACTGGTTCATCGGCAAGAATCACTTCAGGCTTTTGAACCATTAATCTCGCCATCGCAACACGCTGTTGTTCGCCTCCAGATAAAGTAGAGGTTATTTCGTACGTTTTATCAGTTAGACCAACTCTAGCCAAGGCTTTTACTGCCAGTTCTTTTTCTTGTGGTACAAGTAAAGAAAATAGAGATTTGAAAAGACCCCAGTATGCTAATCTTCCTGCTAATACATTATGAATAACAGCGAGTGAACCAATCAAATCAAATTGTTGTCGAATGACGCCAACTTTTTTGGCAAATAAATGCCCCTTTTTATAGAAAGTGAGTGGTTTGTTATCAATCAATAGTTCTCCACTTTGGAGTGGAACCAATCCGGCTATTGTATTAAGTAGTGTTGTTTTACCTGCACCACTCGGCCCGATCAATGCTACCAATTCCCCTTGCTTAATAGAAAAAGAGAGGGAAGATAATGCTATCTTCCGCTCAAAGTGTTTGGATATATTTTTTGCCTCAATCATTATTTTTGAAGACATTTCACACCTACTACTTAATAATCTTTAATTCTTTGGCAACTTCTTCAA